>JALSQY010000093.1 GCA_026985035.1 Methylothermaceae bacterium | reverse complement strand
CAAGTTTGCCCTGGCGAATCTCTATATGGTTCGCCGACGATCGATGGCCGTCGCAGGATAGTTGCGCCTGTTGCGCAGGTATCCGCCTGGAAATGGCGCAAAATCGGCCAATACGGGCCGAAATGGTGGCATTAGGATCATTTTTCGCCAAGTTTTTGATGGATGTTGAAGAAGTCACCATCGGACGTGTGGCTATGGCCGCTCGAAAACAGAATTAATCAGGGGTTCCCTAGTCAGGCCGACTGAGGTCGCTCACTCGTCGACTGCGGAGTCTTCGGGACCAACTGGCCTACCTTAGAAATACGCCCATTACGGGATATTCGCTGTTTCGAATGGCTAAGGTCAACTGCCCCCAATCGCCTTCAAAAACCGATCTTTCTCTTATATATCCCGAGCTGTAGGGCGAGTCGTAGTAGCGGTTTGTCCATATTGCTTCATCATACCCATGATTCTCCAATATGGACATAAACTCGGTAGTTTCCTGTTTCGTTAGAAAAGCTCGATGAAACTCTATAAAAAGCTTTGGTTTGCGTTTCAACACATTGTTTGCGCCTTTTATGGCAAGTAATTCTCCGCCTTCTATGTCCATTCTAATAACGTTCGGAGAAATTCCTTTCTCTTCACAATAGCTGTCAATAGTTTTGGATGCCACCTCGACTTTTCCAGATAGTTGTAGATCATCTCTCGGTTTTACGGTCCCCCAGTTGCTGACAGTGGACGTATGAAATATTATTTTTCCATCTGAGGCGCTGATTGCGCATTGGTTCAAAACGGTTGTTGTATCAAATGAAGAGGTATTTTTTCTCAGGAGTGAAAATAACTCAGGATCAGGTTCAAATCCATGAAGCTGTCCATTGCCCTTCAAGATGTCGTCTCCAATCGATAAATAGTAGCCACAATTGCTTCCTATATCCAAAACCACGTCGCCTGGTGATAGAAGGCTAGCGTAGATATTTGTCGCGCATGGCTCATGAACTCCCGTGAGTACGAGTTCCTCGGTGATTCCCTGCCATCTTTCAGAGAGGTAGAATTCTTTTTCATGAATATATATGTGAGTACGAGGGGATCGATATTTCAATAACGTCAGAAGGGGGCGTTTCCATTGTCCCAGATGGTATAGCCTGGACATATAACCAGATAACCCTTCTTTTCTTAAGCTGTCGCTGATTTTACGCGCCCTTCTCCACATATTGGAGGAGTTGTCATTGCTGCTTTGCATGTGGGTGTAACCTTGTAAGAATGGATATGAGGAGCATACTTGTCATGCAAACCTCCGCTACATAGGTGGCTGCCGCCGCCCCTGTCCAACCGTGCCTGGGTATCCAGAATATGTTCAGGATTAGGTTTATTGCCGCTCCGAGAGCCAATACTATCATTCCAGTGTCCTGTTCATCGCTTGTGGCAAGGGCTTGGTTGAGATACAGGCGGGGCAGGGAAACGAGAGGGAGCCAAGCAAGAAAACGGACGATGGTTGTGGCTTCCTGGTAATTCTCTCCAAGAAGCCTGGGAATGACCGGAGCGGCAACATGGACAATCATCCCAATTGCCAGGCAGTATGCCGAGGCGGGAAGCAAGAGGCGAACGACATGGCGAAATGCCTGGTGTGTTCCTTTGGATCCCGCACGAAAGAGGCTCGGGGTGGCTGCGGTCAGCAATGAAATGAGAGGGATGGATGCAAGATCGATCAACCGATAACCTGCGGAATAGACTCCCGCCGTTTCCAGGGAGGCGAGGCGGGCGAGCAGGAACTTGTCCGCGTCGATGTATAGCTTGTTGGCGCCGCCCCACAGGGAAAACGGTATTCCGTTGCGCAAGAATGACCGCAATAGGCTCAGAGTTGGCCAGGATGGTTTCCCCAGGTCGCGGCTTATCAGGAAGAAAGTGTAGCTAGCGGCCAACAGTGAAGTAAAAGCATACAATTCTGCCCAGACTCGCAGCCAATACTGGGGGGGCTCTCCCTCTGAGTGGGGAAGGCTCATGGCCAACAAGATCAGTGCTCCCCCCAGGCGGGCCAGGACGGGAGCCAGGATCATCCGCGCAGAGCGGCCCATGCGCTCGTATCCGCGGTAGGCAAAAACCGTGGCATTGGTCAATGGCCAGAACAGTAGTTCGCCAACCCCTATGAATACTGCTGCAGGCCAGGCTACGTCCGGGATGATGTATCTGGCGGTCGCCAGGAAGGCCAATAGCAATGGTCCCAAACCGGCGACCAACAGAATCAGGGTTGCACCCCAGCCTTGAGCAAAGTTCGTAGTGCCGCGCGCAAAGTCACGCATCATCACCACCTGTCCGCCCAGACCGCACAGGGTTGACCAGGCTCCTGCCAGCGCCAAGACTGCGCTGAAGGCTCCATAGTCTCCGCTTCCGAGTATCCGTGCGACAATTAGAAAAGAGGCGGCCTGTGCCAGGGCGCGGAGAGTGAACCCCCCGCTCAGTATGAGGGTGTCGTTGGCGAGTTTTCCCGAGAATCTTTTTTTCGAGGCGGAATAGATCATAATGGCCGACGGCATGCGGTGCGATATATTGGAGGAGGTAACTTCATCCGGTGAATCGCACTGACGATGTGTGTCGTTTTTTTTGAGGTGTCATTCAGTTTGAATCCGACGGATTCATCAGCGGATGGCGTAGGATGGATGATATTGGCAAGGCAATTTCTAAATAAATCCTCTTGTGGATCTGCATCGGTGGCATGGGATTCCATGTCAAGTATGTGTCAGGTTCCGTGTGATCATATTCCAAAAAGGGGCTATGCTTTGTTCCGAACCCGTTTGATATTGAACGACTGGTTAAGCCAACAAGAGAGAGCATAAATCAATGGTCATTCATCCACAAGCCCGCACCCACACCGCAGATTCGTGAGGAAATCAAAGCACAAAAAGGGGTCAAGCAAAAAGACTTGGCGCACAAGTACGATGTCACTTCGCAGACGATTCGCAAATGGCAGAATCGTGAAGAGGTAACAGATCGTAGTCATCGCCCCCATCGTTTGCAAACCAAATTGTCACCGGAACAGGAATGCCTGGTGGTAGAATTGCGTAAGCTGCTGCTCTTGCCATTGGATGACTTGCTGGTCATCACACGAGAGTTCATTCACCCTGATGCCACCCGTTCTGGCATTCATCGCACGCTGGCCCGTCATGATCTATCCAATCTCAAGGTTATGCTACGGGAGCGAGCAGAAGCCGAAGGTCAGGCAAAAGCCTTTCTGCAACGCTTGATCGACAAGGCACCATTCATTATCAGTAAGGTCTTAACGGATACTGGCAAGGAATTTACTGACCGTTTCATTGCCAACGGCAAACGCAAACCGACAGGAGACCATGTTTTCGATCAGGTTTGCCAACAGCATGATATTGAACACCGCTTGACCAAGCCACGCCATCCGCAGACCAACGGGATGGTGGAGCGTTTCAATGGCCGAGTCAGCGAGATACTCAAGTCCACACACTTTGATTCATCACAGGATTTGCACAAAACACTGTAACAATGAGCTATGCTCGAAACTGGTGTACGGAGAGATTGAAGAAGGCGGCGCACCCTGCTGAAATCGATTTGTTCTGAACTGAAACAGCAGAGGAGGTACGCCACCATGAGTAAAGATAACGTAGTTGCCTTTCAGTCGCCAGAGGGGCTTGAGGACCCGTTGACAGAGTTGCTTCGTACGGGTGTCAAGCAATTGATTCAGCAGGCGGTTGAGGCGGAGCTGGTGAGTTGCGAGTTATTGTCGAATCTGGTGTTTAACCAGTTGAATCAAGCGGCGGCCTGATCGTCAGTTGTTACCTCGACACCATCTTTGAATTTGATTCCGGTTACTACCTTCGCCAGATAATCGAAACCACGTAATCGTCTCCACTTCTTCTCGGCACACTGTCCGAGTTTGAACATCATGTGCAGCATCCCATCGCGCGACAGGCAGCCCTTGGAATGTTTGGTTCGATGGCGGATCGTCCCAAAGGTCGATTCGATCGGATTACTGGTCCGGATGCTCTGCCAATGCTGGGCCGGAAAATCATAAAAAGCCATCAGCTCCTCCCGGTCCTTGTGCAGGCATACGGCCACCTTCGGATACTTCGGTTCATACGTCCTGATAAACAGGTCAAATGCCTTTTCGGCATCCGCTCGTGTCTCTGCCTGCCAGATGTCATGCAGCGCCTGTTTCGCTCTCTTGCCCCCTCGTGGGATTCTTTTAGACTCCCAGTTTAGCAGGTGACAACTATCCTGACAGATGGGACATCCTTGTTAGGCTTAACGATTTACATCAGCGGCTGGCAGCCGCAAAGCGCAGCGGCGCGGTTGACAGTCCGCTGGATGTGATTGTTGGCATTATATATTTCTGACCAACCTCTCAAGCAAGATATCCTCGATATTTCTCCGGGAGTCGATAACGGATAGGACATATATCTGCTGCTCAGAAATGCGATATATTACCCGCCAGGGAGGAATAATTAATTCTCGATATTGCAGAATGCCATGTTCCTTTAGCTCGGGAACAATACGGCCTCTTTGGGGAAATGAATGAAGCGCCGAAGC
>JALSQY010000092.1 GCA_026985035.1 Methylothermaceae bacterium | reverse complement strand
CCGTCTGGTTCAGCGGATTGAGGCGCTGTTAGGTCCCTTGACCGGCCCTGAGTCACTGCGGGCCCAGGTGTCCGCCGATATCGACTTTACCGCCGTAGAACGCACCGAAGAGCTCTATAATCCGGATTTGCCCGCGCTTCGCAGCGAACAACAAGAGGAAAGAAATGAAAGTCTTGAGCGCGCCCAAGGGGTACCTGGTGCTTTGACCAACCAACCGCCAGCGGCGGGCAAGGCACCGGAAACCGCAATCAGTGACAGCGGCGAAGAGGGTAGTTCGCCCACCCAAACCCAGAAAAAAATTATCCGCAATTATGAGCTTGACCGCACCTTGAACCATATCCGCCAATCCGTGGGTGATATCAAGCGCCTGACAGTAGCCGTGGCGGTGGACAATATTGATGTGGTGCAGGAAGACGGATCCGTGATTTCCCGTCCTTATACGCCAGAGGAGCTGAATGATTTGACCGCGCTCGTGAAACAAGCGGTCGGTTACGATGCCACCCGCGGGGATCGGGTGACGGTGACCAATATCGCTTTCCGGGGGGTGCAAGAAATTTCGATCCCGCCGCTGCCCTTGTGGCAGCAAGCGTGGGTATGGCGCCTGGGCAAGCAACTTGCTGCCTTGTTGGTGGTGCTGCTGTTGATCTTCGTCATTTTGCGGCCATTGGTTCGTTCCCTGATGCCGCCGAAGCCGCCCGAATTGGAGAGCGGGGAAGAGCAAGATGGCGGGGAAGGTGAAGGTATTGATGCAGGCGAAGCCGTCGGGGAAGATGGCGAGCCTTTATCACTGGAACAACAAAGTGAAGAACTATTGATGTTGGATGGTCCCCAAAGCTACGAAAAACGCCTGGCTTTTGTACGCAAGATGATCGAAGACGAACCTGACCGGGTAGTGCAAGTCATCAAAAACTGGATAGGGGAGGACGCCAGCCATGGATGAAGAACTGACCGGTACCGACCGGGCGGGCTTGTTGTTGCTGGCGGTTGGTCAGGATTATGCGGCTAAAATCCTCAAGGAGCTGGAACCCAAAGAGGTTCAATTATTGGGGATGGCGATGGCGGATGTAAAAAATATCCAGGCCGAGACGGTGGAACAAGTCGTCGAAATGTTCCTGGAGCATATTCGCAATCAAACCGCCATCGGCCTCAACTCCGATGATTATCTGCGCAACGTACTGACCGAGGCGCTGGGGGAAGACAAGGCCAGTTCAGTCATTGACAGGATCTTCCTCAGCCGCAACAGCCGAGGTATCGAGCAACTCAAATGGATGGAACCCCGGGCAATCACCGAACTCATCCGGCTGGAGCATCCCCAGATTATCGCCATCATTCTGTCCTTGCTGGATCCTCCGCAAGCTTCCGCTGTGTTGGGGTTTTTGCCGGAGAACATGCGGGGAGACATTGTCATGCGCATTGCCACTTTGGAGGCTGTGCAGCCGGATGCCTTGAAGGAGTTGGATGCGATCATGGAGCGGCAGTTGACCGGCAACAGTAATTTGAAATCTTCCAACATCGGCGGTATCGAGAAAGCGGCGGAGATTCTCAACATGGTGGACAGCAACGTGGAAGTCGGGGTGATGGAAACCCTGGAAGAACGTTCGCCCGATATCGCTCAGCTGATTCAGGACAAAATGTTTGTTTTCGATGACCTGGTACAACTGGATGACCGCAGTATTCAAACCCTGTTGCGGGAAGTTTCCACCGATTCTCTGTTACTTGCCCTGCGCGGCGCTGATGAAGCTCTGAAGGAAAAAATCTTCAACAATATGTCGCGGCGGGCGGCGGAAATGCTGCGCGACGATCTGGAAGCGGCACCGCCGGCGAAACTGAGCGAAGTGGAAGCGGCCCAAAAGGAAATTCTTTCCATTGCCCGGCGTTTGGCTGATGCGGGCGAGATTGCCTTAGGCGGTGGCGGTGATGAACTCATCTAATAAAGAAAAGTTTTCCAGTGAGGAACTCCAGACGGTGGCTCCCTGGACACCACCTGAAATGGCCACCGAAGATTCTTTCGTACAGGCCCTGGAGCGTGATTTGAGCGGGGTTTCAAAACCTGCTCCAGAGCCGGAGCCTGCTGCCGTAGTCACGGCGGAAGCATTGGAGGAAGTACAAAAAGAAGCCTATGCGGAAGCTGCCAAGGCAGGTCGTGAAGCCGGTTATCGGGAAGGATTCGATAAAGGGAACCAGGAGGGCTATAAGGAAGGTTACGACAAAGGGTTCCAACAGGGCTATCGGGAGGGAAAAGAGCAAGGATTCAGCGAAGGCAAATCCGAGGCAATGGCACAATTGGAGGAAAAAGCCGGTTACTTGGGTGATATTTTAAGTCTTTTGAGCGAACCACTTGGGCAATTGGATGAGCAAGTAGAGCAGGAGTTGGTTACCTTGGCCATGACTGTGGCCAAACAATTGGTTCGCAGGGAACTGAAAACCGATCCCGGCCAGATAATCGCCGTGGTGCGTGAGGCTTTGGCATTGTTGCCAGTTTCCCAGCGCAAGGCTACCTTGACCATGCATCCTGATGACGCGGAATTGGTGCGTTCGGCCCTCCGTTTGGATGAAGTGTCCGTTCCCTGGAAGATTGTGGAGGAGCCTTTGATCAGCCGCGGGGGCTGTAAAATCGAGACCGAGGTATCCCGCATTGATGCGACCGTGGAGACAAGGCTGGCAGCGGTGATTGCCACGGCCTTGGGAGGTGAGCGGGGGGCGGATAAAGGGAAATCCGAATGAGCAAAGCCCCGGCTTGTCAACGTTCCCGGCAATGGATAGAGCGGCTCAAACCCTATCAGCAACGGCTGTCCAATCCCCCCTCATTGGTGGTGGAAGGGAAATTATCCCGCATGGTGGGATTGACCTTGGAAGCTGTGGGGTGTCAGGCCCCTGTGGGCGGACGCTGTTGGGTGGAAACGGCTTACCGCGAGCGTATTGAAGCAGAAGTGGTGGGCTTTGCCGGAGAGCAACTCTTTCTCATGCCGGTAGGCGATATTTATGGCCTCGAGCCCAACTGCCGGGTCATTCCCAGTGGTCAGCCCAGTGTTGCCCAGGTTGGCGCGGGTTTGTTGGGGCGGGTCTTGGATGGCGCCGGTCATCCCTTGGATGGCAAGGGACCCTTGCAATTCGACACGGTTCAGCCGCTTCAGGGCAAGCCTTTGAATCCCTTGTTACGCCAACCGGTGGCCGACCCCCTGGATGTGGGGGTGAGGGCGATTAATGCCTTGCTTACCGTGGGCAGGGGGCAACGGTTGGGATTGTTTGCCGGAACCGGCGTCGGTAAAAGTGTGTTATTGGGGATGATGACCCGTTTTACTGCTGCCGATGTGGTGGTGGTTGGTTTGATTGGCGAACGGGGCCGGGAGGTCAACGATTTCGTTCAGAAGATTTTGGGGCCCGATGGATTGGCCAAGGCCGTGGTGGTGGCCACGCCCGCCGACCAGCCACCCTTGATGCGGCTGCACGGGGCGCTGATGGCTACCTCCATCGCCGAGTATTTCCGGGATCAAGGCAAGGATGTGTTGTTGCTGATGGATTCTTTGACCCGCTATGCCCAGGCTCAGCGGGAAATTGCCTTGGCCATCGATGAACCGCCCGCCACCAAGGGTTATCCGCCATCGGTATTCGCCAAACTGCCACGGCTGGTGGAGCGGGCCGGATGTGGCGAGGTGGGTACCGGCTCCATTACTGCTTTTTATACCGTACTCGTGGAAGGGGATGACACCAATGATCCTATTGCCGACGCAGCCCGGGGAGTGTTGGATGGCCATATCGTTCTATCGCGGGAGTTGGCGGAAGCGGGCCATTATCCAGCCATTGACATTGAAGCATCCATCAGCCGGGTGATGGCGGATGTGGTTTCTCAGTCCCACTTGCAAGCTGCCCGTCAACTCAAGAAGCAATTTTCTCTTTATCAGCGCAACCGCGATCTGATTACACTAGGGGCCTATCAGGCTGGTTCTGATCCGAAAATTGACGAGGCCATGGCCAATCATCCCAAGATTTCGGTTTTTTTACAGCAGCAAATGAATGAAGCAGTCTCGCTGGAAGAAAGTATCAGTGGCCTGGAACAATTATTTGCTGATGCTTCATGAAACGGATAAAACGCTTAAAACCCGTTGTAGAGTACACCGCCGAGAATGAGGCTGAAGCCGCCAAGGCATTGAAGAATCTGTCAGAAAAAATCAGCGCTGCCCAGGCGCATCTCGAAGAGCTGCGCCACTTGCAGGTTCAATATGCCGCCCGGCTTCATCAACAAAATCAAAATCTCAGTGGCTTGCAGTTAAGTGAATACCAGGCTTTCTTAGCGAAATTAGGAAATGGAATCAAGGATCAAGAGGCACACTTGGTTCAATTGCGGCAAGATTTTGCCGCCGCTCAGCAGCGCTGGCGGCAAGCCTATTGCCGCCATAAAGGCGTTCAGAAGGTTCATGATAATTTGCTAAAACGTTCTCTGGCCTTGACAGATCGGGCTTTACAGCGGGAAATGGATGATCTGTCTGGCCGAAAAAAACGGTCGAGATCGAGCTGATGGTATGAAACCTGCTTAGGTA
>JALSQY010000091.1 GCA_026985035.1 Methylothermaceae bacterium | reverse complement strand
TAAGTGATGTTATGTTATTAACTCTCTGCCGCTTGTCACGCTGAACATCACGCGCAAGACCCCTCAGACCATCATCGCTTTGCCTGTGGCCTGCCTGTGATGGCAATGGTCACCAAATTGCGAATGACGCACACAGCAGCGCCGCTCGCTATGGTTCTGGCGCATGCATGAGCTGATTAAATCGCACAAATCATCAGCTTTCGGTTGATTAGTTAATACGATTGGGGAATGCTGCAGGACAACATCGGCGAGATCAGTGCCGATGTGACCCGTCCTGTTGCCAAGTAGATCGTTTATGTCGGAAATACGAGCGCCCCATGCAAAAACAATTACTTCCCTTGAACGCGCTGCGCGCCTATTCAGCGGTTTATGAAACCGGTGGCATACGGTCCGCTGGAAGGGTTCTGGAGATCACCCATTCCTCGGTAAGCCGCCATATTCGGTTCCTCGAAGAAACGCTTGGCGTGACCCTGCTGAATCGTGACCAAAACCAACGCAGTCTTGTATTCACCTCGCAGGGCGAAAGACTTGGTCAGGCCACCAGCGAGGCACTGACGCTGTTGAGCAATGCAGTGGTCGAGATCCAGGAAGTCCATACCCGGAACTCGGTGGTGATTTCCACTGCGCCCAGTTTTGCCTCTTGCTGGCTGATGGAACGGATTCACAGGTTTAAAGAGGCATTTCCTTGGATCGAGATCTCCGTCACGGTCAACCAACAACTGACAGATATGGCCGAGCACGGGGCCGATATTGGCATCCGCATCGGTGGCGGGGCTTGGGCGGAAAGCGAATATCGTCTGTTGATGGATGAGACACTTTTTCCTGTCTGTAGCCTAGGCTATGCGAAAATGCTGGGCATTACAAGCGAGGCAACCTGCCTGAAGAAGGCCAAGCTCCTGCACGACCGCGATCCTCAAACGTCTTGGGACATCTGGCGCAAGCAGTTCGGGCTGGACTGGCTCGATCCAACGCCCGGGCCGCGCTTCACCTCGTCTGACATGGTGCTCGATGCGGCGGCCAAGGGGCTGGGCGTGGCGCTGGCGCGTGGCCGGATGGCCGAAAGCGCATTGGCCGATGGCCGCTTGATCCGTCTGGTGGCTCCGCTCGAGGTTAAGATCCCGGCGGCCTACTGGATGCTCGTACAACCGGAATCTTCGAAACGTAAGGCTGTAAAGACTTTCGTGTCCTGGCTTCAGGACGAAAGCGCCAAACCGGGCAACTGGTCGGAAAAATAGACCATGATGCCCATTCTTCAGCCCATAGATAAACGGTTTCGCTGCTACAATTCCGACAAGAGCGGGACAAATATCAAATGGGCAGGACATAAATGGGCAGACTAGTTGACGGCCGTTGGACAGAAAACGATGCAAACCTGTTCCGCAATGGTCGCTTTGAGCGCCAATCGTCACGCCTGAACCAGAAAATCCCGCTTGAGATTGTTGAAGCGATGACGGCAGAGCCGCGTCGCTTTCACCTGATTGCATCGCAGAGTTGCCCTTGGTCGCACCGGGCGATGATCATGCGCCGTATCAAGAATCTGGAATTGTCGGTCCCGCTACAGATCGCATCCGGTGACCGGACCGAAGGCTATCCAGTCAACGGAAACCGCGTCTGGCGCCTTCCCGGTACGGTGCGGGAGGTCACATATATGCATGAAATTTACTCGATTTTTGACGAAGCCTATACTGGCAGAGCAAGTGTGCCGGTGCTCTGGGACAGCCAGACCAAGCGGATTGTCTCGAACGATTCCCTGCAAATGATGAAGGCCTTCGATCAGGCCGGGCCGCTGGCGCCCTCCGGCGGCATTACGCTTTATCCCCAAGACCTGCAATCGGAAATCGACGAATTGAACAGCAAGGTTTTTTCCGGTCTCGCCAATGCGGTCTATCGCGCCGGACTGGCCCGCAGCCAGCAGCACTACGACGACGCAATCGAAGACGTCTTTGAGACGCTCGACCAGTTGGAAACGCGCTTGTCCCGTGGACGACTGATGTTCGGTAGGCGGTTGACGCTGACAGATGTCGTCCTGTTTCCGGTTTTGGTCAGGTTCGACATTGTCTATCATACGCACTTCCGCTGCACACGCCGGCGGCTGGTGGATTACCCGCAACTCTGGGCCTATTCGCGCGACCTTTTTTCTCTTGAGCCGTTTTCCATCGATGTGGATTTCGCCGCCATCCAGCGCGGTTATTTCATCAACGACGGCGATCACAATCCCCACGGAATCATCTCGGCTCGCCCTGATGCCGATTGGCATACCCCACACCCAAGAGCCGCCTTCGGCACGCTTCTGGTCAGCCTGCACGCCGGGGGCGATGCCGAATTCACACATCACCAACCAGATCAAGACTCCAATAGCGGAAATGTCTCGTCATGACGTCATTCTTTGCGGTGCTGACAATCGTTACAATTGCCGCAGTGACCCCCGGGCCCAATAATTTCATCGTGATGTCTGCCGCGGCGCGCGGCGGTGCGGCCGCCGCCTTGCCCGCCATTGCCGGTGTGATCGGCGGGTCCATAGCTCTTCTGGTGCTAATCTGGGCAGGTGCGGGCCCCCTGTTCGAAGCCGCACCGGAAGTGCAGACGTTGCTTCGGATACGCCCAGCTGGACCTGACACCGGGGTGCCGCGCATTGCTTGAGGCTTTGAACCGCCTGGAAACCCCCTGTCATATCGTGACTGGAGGCGACCCGGCGCAGGTCAAGGAGGTGATCGCGCACAAGGGGATTGCACAGCTCATCGCCTCGGTTCGCGGCGCGCCGGTAAAGAAGGCTGTTCACATCCGCGACATCCTCGCTCAGGAAAGCTGCCCGCCCCATCGCGCGATCATGTTTGGCGATGGCGTGGCCGATTGCCGGGCGGCGGTGGAAACCGGGTTGGATTTCATTTTTGTCGCGGGGTTTTCCTTTGCCAATGAACGGCACATCGCCGAGGTCTGCCCAAGGTTTCACAGCATTCGCGATCTCACCGCCAACAGTCTGACCGCCGCAAGAACACGCGCCCCGAGCATTGATCAAGCGGAGGCATCTTCATGAAGACCGTTGTGATAACCGGTGCCACCCGCGGGCTGGGCCGAGCGCTTGCCACGGAGTTTGCCCGCCGTGAATACCGGGTGTTCGGCACCACGCGAAAGGCCGGCGATGCCCGGGATTTGGAGGCGGACTTCGGCCCGCCTCACCGGTTTCACGCGGTGGATTCCACCGACCCTGCCGGGCTTGCCAAGCTCGCGGAAGAGGTCGGCAGCTTTGGTCCTATCGATCTGGTCATTGCCAACGCCGGGGTGATCAACACCCGCAAGCCCGCATGGGTGATCCCGCGTGACGTTTGGGAGCTCAATCTCGGCGTCAACCTGCAAGGCATGATCAACACGATACAGGCTTTCCTGCCTGCGATGATCGAGGCCGATCATGGCACCTTTGTCGGCATGTCCTCGGGCTGGGGCCGCGCACCCAGCCGTGGGCTTGGCCCCTATTGCGCCAGCAAATTCGCGGTGGAGGGCCTGATCGGATGCCTCGTGCTGGATCTCGCGGAGGCGGGCAGCGCCGTCACCGCCGTTGCACTGGACCCCGGCGGAGGGGTCAATACCGACATGCTCGCCGACTGCCTGCCAGAGGAACATGGCGGCTTTCGAAGTGCCGAAGACTGGGTACCGGGTGCGGTGCGCTACATCGAAACCGCGCTGGTCAGGGACCGCGTGCAGGGATCGCAGGAAGTCCCGGAAAGCGCGCACGATGGGGGCCCGGAATGAACGCGCTGGAACGCCCGCTGTGCGCCTTGGCCGATGCGCCTTGGCGCGCGCACCTTGATCGCTTCGTGACCGGCTCTGGCGGCGGTGTGCTGGCGCTGCCCACCGCAAAGGGGCTGTATCGTCTCGCCTATAGCGACGCACAGCAACCCCAATGCCTTGCAGCCAATGCCGCCGAGGGTTGGTACGATCGGCATTTCCGCCCCGAGACTGTCTTTTCCAAGTTCGCCCAGCACGAATGCGTCCGGCGCATTGCGCCCGACCTGTGTTTGAACGGTTTTGCGGTGGAAAGCGTTCAAGACCTGCCTCGGCACACCGATGATGTGCTGGTGGTTCGTCCTGACCGTTCGGCAGGGTCGCGTGGATCGGCCGTGATGCTGGGGCTCGGGCGTGAAACCGACAAAATCGCACGCAAGGTCTTGAAAGACATTGGCGGCCCGTTCCTGATGCACCGCTTCGAACCGGGCGAGGTCTTTTTCGTCAATGGCGTCATGTCCGGCGGTCGCCTGCACCTCGCCGATATCTGGCGCTGCTTCTCTTTTGTCGTCGGGTGCAGGCCGGTCCTGATCAGTGTGATCAATATGGATGCCTGCGACCTGCCCGCCGAATTGCCGGACCAACTGGAAAGGCTTGCGCAGAATATCGGGCTGCGCAACGGACCGGTGCATTTCGAGCTTTTGCACACCGCCAAAGGCGTACGCCTGATGAAATGCGCCGCGCGTCTGGCGACCGATCCCTTGCCGGCACTATCCAGATTACGCCGGGCCGAGGGACAGGTTGACCTGCTGGCCCGGTTGTTGGGCAACACCTCCACGCCGC
>JALSQY010000090.1 GCA_026985035.1 Methylothermaceae bacterium | reverse complement strand
TGATAGCCGGTTTGCTGGGCGTCCACGAAGGTAATGGCTTTGGTGGGACAAGCCTTGGCGCAAGCCGGATCGCCACCACACAGGTCACACTTGTAAACGACACCGCTGTCGGCATCGTAATTCACCGTGCCAAAGGGACAGGCAATGGTGCATACCTTGCAGCCGACACAGGTATCTGCCAGCACCTGCTTAACGCCCGTGGATTCATCGAGCACAATCGCTTCCACCGGACAGGCGTGGAGACACCAGGCTTCATTGCACTGGGTACAGGTATAAGGGGCAAAACGGCCGATGTCGTGAAAATTGAATACCTTGATCCGGGATTTGGCGGGGTTGAACACCCCTTCCTGTTCGAACGAGCATGCCAATTCACATTGCAGGCAACCGGTACATTTCTCCGGCTCCAGTTGCAGGGCTTTGAGCATCGCCACTCTCCCATCCGATTGCTGATACCTGCATGGTATGAAGAAGCGCCGCCGGGGTCAATGGCCCAGCCGATCTAAATCACCCTGTCTTAGCTTCCACGATTAACCCCTCATCCAACCATTGGCGCAACATCAAAGCCGCTTTTTCGGCGGCATTCGTCCCGTCTTGCCAATGACTCAACCCCTCGCAAATGCCGGCAAAATTGCTTCCTTCAAGCGCACTTTGTAAAGCATGGGCTTCCGGTTCCTTGAGAGAACGGAAAAACGTCTTCAATTCCCGCCGCCAAATCAGCCAGGTGACGGGCCTAGCCGAGGGCCGGCACGGTGGCAGTGGTGTATTTTCTTGAAAGGCTTTCCAGACCTGGGCCACGGAATAGGTCAAATCCAACAAGCGGATACTGGGATGGAAGCGGAAAACCAATTTGGGCCATGATGAAGGCGCCAACGTCATCAAAGCGTCGTCGGTCAGTGGTTGGGCATCGGCGCAATCAAAGGCTTCCCCCAAGGCCCATTCGAAACGGGCCATTTCCGCCAGCTGGGGTTGCCGTGACCAAAGAGGGCGGGTTTGGAGAAACGACGGCAACTGGCCGCCGTACCAGCGGATGGAAGGGTATCGGGAAGGGCAGGCGGCAATGAATTCGCCAGCCATGTTAGTAAAAGCCTCTTCCCCCAGCCAGCGGTATAAATGGGGAAAATCCACTTTCAGGGCATCGGCCAAACGCAAGCGGTAAGCGCTGCGGTAAACCGTAAAACCCTGCATCGCCCCTTCACCGGCAATGAAGTCAGGCACAGGAATGTCCGGTTGGAGAATGGCCCGCTGAAATTTTTTTTGCAGCTGCGCAAGATCCAGTTCTTTCACGCCGCCAACCGCCAATGAGGCATTGCAATGCTGCGGGCCTGTGCCAGCTCATTCAGCAATTCATTCAAGGGGGGAATCTGGTCGTCGCGCTCAATCATGGTGGAAACCGGCCCGAATCGTTTGGCGGCGGCCTCGAACAAAGCCCAGACTTCTTCCCGCACCGGATGATCGTGGGTATCGATAATACAATGGCCTAAATCCGTGTGGCCCGCCAGATGAAATTGCCAGACCCGTTCACAGGGAATAGCGTCCACATAGACCTGGGGGTCGAAACCGTGGTTGCGGGCGCTGACATAAATGTTGTTGATATCCAGCAGAATCAAACAATCCGCCCGCTCAGCCACTTGGGTGAGAAATTCCCATTCGCTCATTTGCGAGTGGCGGTAACAGACGTAGCTAGAAACATTTTCCAGCAAAATTCTTTTTCCCAGAAAATCCTGCACCTGTTGAACCCTGCTGGCCACATGCTCGATGGCTTCTTCGGTGTAAGGCAAAGGCAGTAAATCGTGCAGATTGAGCCCCTCGACGCCGGTCCAGCACAAATGATCGGAAACCCAGTGAGGTTGCACCCGTTCCATCAATTGCTTGACTTGATGGAGATAGTCCCAGTCGAGGGGAGCAGTGCTGCCGATGGATAAGGATACCCCATGCATGACCATGGGGTAGTCGGCCCGGATTTTGTCCAGATAGTACAGGGGCTTGCCCCCATCCACCAAGTAGTTCTCTGTCAGGATTTCAAACCAATCCAGGGGGGGTCGCGCCTGGAGCACCGCTTCAAAATGCTCCTTGCGCAGCCCCAAGCCAAATCCCAAAAAGGGCCGCCGGGTTGATAGCATAGTCAACCGAACCCCGGCCAGCGCGCTTACATTTGCGGGGTAATAACCTTGCCGCCAGCCGCTTCACATTCTTGTAGCGACATATACAAGTAACCCTTGCCCTTGCAGCTATTCAACCCTTTGCAGGCATTTTCAGGCGTGGCGCACTCGGATTTGCCCTTGCATTCGTTGACGCCGAAGCATGCCACCTTGACTTCGGTGGCCGATTGCGAGGATTTTTTCGCCTCGCTGGCAGCAGAACCTGCAGACTGCTGCATTTGCTTGCCTTCCTGGGCCAAAGTCGAGGAAACAGTTTCGCCTTTCTCTGCGCAACCTGAAGTAAAAATCGCCGCTGCCGCAGTTGCCAATACTACACCACTCGATTTTCTCATCGTCGTCATTGTCTAAAATCTCCTATTGTCCTTTGTGGAACGCAGTCTATCCTTGGCTGCTATTTATGAAGTCAGTCGTTCCTTGAATGACGCCTTCAATGTTATCGACTAAGTCGCGCCGAATATAGCATAACTTACAGGGAAAACCTCTTTCACTTGGCAAAATTTCGCCTTTCCCGGAAAAACCGCCTGCCCCATTGAGTAATATACTGGCTCCCGCTCAGGATTGTGGTTGCTGTTACCAGGTAGATCAGGCCGTTCAACCATAATTGTGGCAGTGGCTGGAAGCCCCCGTGCCACAACGTGCTCAATAACAAGAGAATTTGGCAAAAAGTATTGAATTTACTGGTCCAGGTGGGCTGCCCTTCAAAGGGATGAAGTAAAAAATAATAGCCCACAGCTCCCACAATAATCATCAAATCCCGGCCAGCCACTAAAATCGCCAACCACCAAGGCAGTAATCCAATCGAAGCCACGGCCAGATAACAAGAAGTCAGCAACAATTTATCCGCGATTGGATCCAGCAGCGAACCGATACGGCTGATCCAGCCATAATGCTTGGCCAAAAAACCATCGATGGCATCCGAGACACCGGCGACAAAAAACAGCACCAGCGCCCATTGGAATTGCCGTTTCAAAATCATCAAAACCGTAGGCCAAACCAGCACTATCCGCACTATGGTAATGAGATTGGGGATATGACGGGCAGAAAGGTAAGTCATGATTTCATCCAGCAGGCATTGGCATTGTTGGTAGCGTACAATATTCTTCGGGTCAGCGGATAGTTTTCGCCCCCAGCCGTTATGGAACCTCCGAATCCGGTCAGAGGTTCCTTCATCTTTAGATATTGCATATTCACGGGGTCCCTTTTGAAACAAAAAACACCTTTGGATTACAAAAGTTCCGGCGTCGATATTGCAGCAGGTAACCTGCTGGTGGAAAAAATCAAGCCGTTGGTGAAACAAACCTTCCGGCCGGAAGTCTTGGCCGGTTTGGGCGGTTTCGGCGCATTGTTCGAACTGCCCTGGGAACGGTACAAAAAACCGGTTTTAGTCTCCGGCACCGACGGCGTAGGCACGAAACTGAAACTGGCGATCGAACTGAATCGCCACGATACCATTGGCATCGATCTGGTCGCCATGTGCGTCAACGATATTGTGGTTCAAGGCGCGGAACCTTTATTTTTTCTCGACTATTTCGCCACCGGCAAACTGGATGTGGATACTGCCGCTCGCGTGATCGAAGGCATTGGCAGGGGCTGCCAAATGGCCGGCTGCGCTCTGATTGGCGGGGAAACCGCCGAAATGCCGGGATTCTATGCGCCGGGAGAATACGATTTGGCGGGCTTTAGCGTCGGGATTGTCGAAAAAGATCAACTCATTGATGGCGGCAAGGTCCAGGAAGGCGATGTTTTGATTGGACTGGCTGCTTCCGGCCCCCATGCCAATGGCTATTCCCTGATTCGCAAGCTATTGGAAGTCAACCATGTGGATTTGGACGACGAGCTGGAGGGCCGTCCTTTGTCCGAGTGGTTATTGGAACCCACCAAGATCTATGTCAAACCCTTGTTGAAATTGATAGCGTCCGTGGAGGTTCACGCCCTGGCCCATATCACGGGCGGCGGCATCACTGAAAACCTGCCAAGAGTATTGCCCGAAGGGTTAGGCGCGGTGATCAATCTCGATGCTTGGCCAATGCCCGCCATCTTCCAGTGGCTGCAATCCCAGGGCAATCTGGCCCAAGACGAAATGCTGAGAACCTTCAATTGCGGGATTGGCATGGTTGCCATCGTCCCCAAGGCTACGCAGGCTAAAACTTTAGAAATGCTCAGCCAGTCAGGGGAAACAGCCATCCCTATCGGCATAGTGGAAAAGTTCAGTAATCAAGACAAAGTGCGCTACCAAGGCAAATGGCATTTTTTGGGGGAAAGAAAATAACCATTTTCTGATCTTTAACTATTGCACATGACTTTGCCTTTGCTTACCATCGGAGAGGGAAATGGCGTTTTCCTTTTGAAACTCGGGCCTTGTACATCAAGCGCCGTTTCACGAAGGAACTCTCCATCAACCAACCATTAAAAACTAAGGAGGAAGGACTATGATGAGGAAAGTGGTTTTAGCAGGTATTATTGGCTCATTCGGTCTTTTGGGGGGATGCGCGTCCAATTATCCCGTGGGCGCGGCTTTTACTGACTTGACTCTGCCCATTCACGCCACGGAATTGGGAGGCCGCCCCCATCAGGTGGGTACCGCCGAATGCACCAGCATTTTGAGTTTGGTCGCCACCGGTGATTGCAGTATAGAGGCAGCCAAACAAAATGGCGGCATCACCAAGGTGCATCATATCGACTGGAAAGCCCACAGTATTCTAGGCATAATCGGGAAATATCAAGTCACCGTTTACGGCGAATAAGCTTTGATGTAGTAGCAAAGGCGGTAAGGGGAAGATCGATTTCCCCTGCCGCTTTTTGTCTCGCCCGGGCTAATATCGCACGACAAAACCTTCCAAACCGCCCGTCATGGGGACTTCTTCCACCCGCACCTCATCCACCCTGGCCATCTTTGGCCCTCGCCGGCACCATGCCAACAATTGGTTTAAAGCATCTGAATCACCTTCCGCAACGATTTCCACGCGGCCGTCGGGCAGATTCCTGACCCATCCTTTCAATCCCAGAGAACGGGCGACTTCGACGGCGGTGGCGCGGTAGAAAACTCCCTGTACTATTCCCGAAACCAAAATATGCCAACGTTTGTTCATCAGTTTCGCTCCCATAGCAAAAAGCCCCGCCGGAAAGGCGAGGCTTTTTTTGAGACACACAGAAAACGCGGTGTTACATCATGCCGCCCATGTCTCCCATGCCGCCGCCTGGCATGGCAGGGGCTTCGTCTTCCTTGGGTTCTTCCGCCACCATCGCTTCGGTAGTGATCATCAAGCCCGCCACGGAAGAAGCATTCTGCAGCGCAGTACGGGTGACTTTGGTAGGATCGAGGATACCCATTTCAATCATATCGCCGTATTCACCCGTGGCCGCATTATAGCCAAAGTTAGCGCTGCCTTCGGCAACCCTGTTCAGGACCACGGAACCTTCTTCGCCAGCGTTCTCGACGATCTGACGCAAAGGGGCCTCCATTGCCTTCAGGGCGATCTTGACCCCGACGTCTTGATCGTGATTGGCGCCTTTCACATCCAGCTTTTGCAGCACACGGACCAATGCCACACCACCGCCAGGGACGATACCTTCCTCGACCGCCGCGCGAGTGGCATGGAGCGCGTCTTCTACTCGGGCCTTCTTTTCCTTCATTTCCACTTCGGTGGCTGCGCCAACCTTGATAACCGCCACGCCGCCGGCCAATTTTGCCAGGCGTTCTTGCAGCTTTTCACGGTCGTAATCGGAAGTGGCCTCTTCGATCTGGGCCCGGATTTGCTTGATTCGCGCTTCGATATTTTCCTTGCTGCCAGCCCCATCGATGATAGTAGTGTCATCCTTGGTAATGACCACCCGCTTGGCGGTGCCAAGATCTTCCAAAGCAGCTTTTTCCAGGCTCATGCCCAGCTCTTCAGAGATCACGGTCGCTCCAGTCAAGACCGCGATATCTTCCAGCATCGCCTTGCGGCGGTCGCCAAAACCTGGCGCTTTCACCGCGCAAGCCTTCAAGATACCGCGCATATTGTTGACCACCAAAGTCGCCAGGGCTTCGCCTTCCACGTCTTCAGCAATGATCAACAGCGGGCGGCCTGCTTTGGCGACGGCTTCCAGCACTGGCAGAAGATCACGAATGTTGGAGACTTTCTTGTCGTGAATCAGGATCAGCGGATTTTCCATTTCCACGCTCATGTTTTCCTGATTGGTGATGAAATAGGGGGATAGGTAGCCGCGGTCGAACTGCATTCCTTCCACCACATCCAGCTCGTTTTCCAGGCCAGAGCCTTCTTCCACGGTAATCACCCCTTCCTTGCCGACTTTGTCCATGGCCTCGGCAATGATGTTGCCGATTTCAGCGTCATTGTTCGCCGAGATGGCACCGACCTGGGCAATGGATTTGCTGTCGGTGCAGGGAACGGAAAGGTTCTTCAATTCGTCCACTGCGGCAATCACGGCTTTATCGATGCCGCGTTTCAAATCCATGGGATTCATCCCCGCCGCCACGGACTTCAAGCCCTCATTCAAGATGGCCTGAGCCAAAACCGTAGCGGTCGTAGTCCCGTCACCGGCGGCGTCGGAGGTTTGGGAAGCGACTTCCTTCACCATTTGCGCGCCCATGTTTTCGAATTTGTCTTTCAACTCCACTTCCTTGGCCACGGAGACGCCATCCTTTGTCACAGTAGGCGCGCCGAAGCTTTTTTCCAACACCACGTTGCGTCCCTTGGGGCCCAAGGTCACTTTCACTGCCTTGGCCAAAACATTGACGCCATGAGCCATCTTTTGGCGGGCGTCATCACTGAATTTAATTTCTTTTGCTGCCATGTTTCTTTCCCTTAATAATCTTGGTTAATTGAAATATTTTGAAAACTGGTGGTTTGTGGTGAATCAGCCTTCCAGAACGGCCATGATGTCGTCTTCCCGCATGACCAGGATTTCCTCGTCATCCACCTTGACTTCGGTGCCGGAATACTTGCCAAACAGAACCTTATCACCCACTTTCACATCCAAGGGGCGAAGCTCACCATTTTCCAGCAACTTACCGTTACCGACGGCAAGCACTTCCCCTTTCATCGGTTTTTCCGCAGCGGTATCAGGAATGACGATACCACCCGGCGTCTTGTGTTCTTCTTCCAGGCGTTTGACAATGACACGGTCATGTAATGGACGTAGTTTCATAGATCTTCTCCTATTGCATGGTTTTTGTTAGCACTTAACCTTTGTGAGTGCTAATGATAGTTTGGTTTTTTTTCCTGTCAAGAAATTTCACTGATTACACAGAATAAATTGCATGAATGACGAACTGCTTTTACGTTACAGCCGCCAGATAATGCTGCCTCAAATCGACATATGGGGGCAGGAAAAAATAATTCAAGCCCGGGTTTTGATTATTGGCGCCGGTGGCTTGGGGTGCCCCGCGGCCATGTACCTGGCCGCTGCCGGCATTGGCCATCTGACCCTTGCCGACGACGACAAAGTAGAACTTTCCAACCTGCAACGGCAAATCGCCCACCACACCCAGGATATTGGCCAACCCAAGGCGGAATCGGCCAAGCGCACGCTGCTTTCCCTCAACCCTAACGTTCAGGCAGAGGCGCTGTGTGAGCGATTGCAGGGCCCTCCCCTATTGGAACAAGTCAAAAAGGCCGATATTGTTCTGGATTGCAGCGATAACTTCTCCACCCGCTTTGACGTCAATCGCGCCTGTGTCCAAACCCGAACCCCCTTGGTCTCGGGCGCGGCAATCCGGTTCGAGGGCCAAGTGGCAGTCTTCGATCCCCGGCAACAAGACAGCCCTTGCTACAATTGCCTGTATCCCGATCTGGAAGAATTGGCCGAAAGCTGTTCGGAAACCGGCGTAATTGCCCCCATTACCGGCATCGTCGGCAGCATACAGGCCTTGGAAGCTATCAAAGTGCTTCTCAATATCGGCCGGCCTTTGACCGGCAGGTTATTGTTGCTCGACGGCCTGACCATGGAATGGCAATATATGGCCCTGCCCCAAAATGCGGCCTGTCCTACCTGTCAAAGTGAACCCATATCGTTTCCTCATGAGAAAAATTCCTGACTCGCCGTTCTTGGCTACAATGATATTGCGATCTCACCACAGGGGTCGTATACTTCAAGTCTCAGCTTATGTTGAGAATGAATCCATATTAGGAGGTACGCACAATGAAATGGGAAAAACCCAGCTACAATGACTTGCGCTTCGGTTTTGAAGTTACTATGTATATCTACAATCGTTAAGCACAAGCTTCACTTTTGATTCCAAGGGGTTTCAGTCCGAAACCCCTTTTTTGTGGGATCCTGTAAAAACCATGATCAAAAATGCAGGGCGAGGCTGGTTGGGCATGTTGATGGCCTGGATAGACAACATCAAGCGCTCACGGATAACTTCTCAATGTGTCCCAACAAGCCTTTCTCTGCAACTATTGAGTTACAATTGAGCCATTATGCATATTCGAGTATTAGGATCAGGCGCCGGCGGCGGATTTCCCCAGTGGAACTGCAATTGCGACAATTGCCGCCGCTTGCGCGCCGGAGAAATCAACGCCAAGGCCCGCACCCAATCCTCCATCGCCGTTAGCAGTGATGGCGAGCGCTGGGTACTGTTCAATGCTTCCCCAGATATCCGTTTTCAGCTGGAAGCCCACCCACCGTTGCAACCCAAACAAGGCGTGCGCGATACTGGCATTCATGCCATTATCCTGATAGACGCCCAGATCGACCATACTACCGGATTGTTGATCCTGCGGGAAAGCGTCAAGCCTCTGGAAATCTATTGTACCGATCCAGTCTACGGCGACCTGACTTCCGGCTTCCCGGTGCTGGCCATGCTCGATCACTACTGCAAGGTCAATCGCCATCCGGTGCCCCTGGATGGCGGCGCCTTCGAAATCCCCGGCATCGACGATTTGCGTTTTTACAGTCACGCCTTGAAAAGCAAAGCACCACCCTACTCTCCGCACCGCAACCACCCCCACCCAGGTGACAACATCGGCGTGGTAGTGGAACAAATCTCCTCCGGCAGAAAACTCTACTATGCTCCGGGTCTGGGTGAAATCGAGCCCCATGTCTTCGAAGCCATGCAAGCCGCCGATTGCTTGCTGGTGGACGGCACTTTCTGGACCGACGATGAAATGGCAAAAGTGGGGAGCGCCAAAAAGGCGCGGGAAATCGGCCATTTACCCCAATCCGCCCCTGGCGGAATGATTGAGGAACTCGGGAAAGTTCCCACACCGCGCAAAATTTTGATCCACATCAATAACACCAATCCCATTTTGGATGAAGATTCCCCCGAGCGCCGGCAATTAACCAACGCCGGTATCGAAGTTGCTTACGACGGAATGGAGATCGATCTATGAGTTCTGACACGACGCCTTGGTCCCGGGAGGAGTTTGAGGCCAGACTCCGGGAGAAAGGCAAGTATTACCATATTTATCACCCTTATCACGTCATGATGGCCGAGGGCAAACTCAACGAAGACCAAATCCGCGGCTGGGTGCTCAACCGTTTTTACTATCAAATCATGATTCCGCGCAAAGACGCGGCCATCATGGCCAATTGTCCGGACCGGGAAACCCGCCGCGAGTGGGTCCAGAGAATCCTCGATCATGACGGTTATGGCGAGGACAGTGGTGGCATCGAAGCCTGGATCCAACTCGGGATCGCTTGTGGCTTGAGCCGGGAAGAGATCACCTCTCTCAAACACGTTCTGCCGGGCGTTAAATTCGCGGTGGATGCCTATTTCAATTTCGCCCGCACCGCTCCCTGGCAGGAAGCGGTCTGTTCGTCATTGACGGAACTGTTCGCCCCCACCATCCACAAACAGCGGTTGGCAGGTTGGCCGGAATTGTATCCCTGGATCAAACCCGAAGGGTTAACCTATTTCCAGAAGCGCGTCAGTCAGGCCCGGCGTGATGTGGAACACGGGCTCGAATTCACTCTCGATTACTTCGGCCGCGGCCGGGAATTGCAGGAACGGGCCCTGAGCATTCTCCAATTCAAGCTGGATGTGTTATGGTCTATGCTGGATGCCATGCAAATGGCTTATCTCAATAATCAACCGCCTTATTTCAATATCCAATGACTCTGGATCCCGATACCCCATTGGCGTTTTCCCCCCTGCACCGCTTGCAATGGGAAGAAACTCAGCAAAGGCATGTGATCCTGTATCCGGAAGGATTGGTGGAACTCAACGCCAGTTCGGCCGAAATCTTGAAGCTTTGCGACGGTCAGCATACCTTGAAATCCATTGTCGCCGAATTGGAGCAAAAATTCCAAACCACTGGTCTAACCAAGGACATCCAAGAATTCCTGGAGATTGCGCTTGAAAACGGCTGGATCCAACCCCAAGATCACTAATCCCCGCTGGTTACTGGCGGAGTTGACTTACGCTTGTCCTCTGCAGTGTCCCTACTGTTCCAACCCCGTCGATTATGCTCATTACAAGGAAGAATTATCCACTGAAGACTGGAAACGGGTATTAACCCAGGCCCGGCAAATGGGCGCGGTGCAATTGGGATTTTCCGGCGGCGAACCCTTGACCCGCCAAGACCTTGCAGAGTTGGTGGCACACGCCCGCCAATTAGGTTACTACTCTAATCTCATTACCTCCGGCTACGGCCTGACTGAAGACAAAATCCGTCACCTGAAGCAAGCGGGGCTCGATCATATCCAAGTCAGCATCCAGGCACCGGAAAAGGACTTGAGCGATTTCCTCGCCGGCACCGAAAGTTTCGAGCACAAAAAACAAGTGGCCCGCTGGGTAAAAGCCAACGACTATCCCATGGTCCTGTGTGTCGTGATTCACCGCCACAATATCGAACAAATGGAACAGATTCTGGAAATGGCCATCGAATTGGGCGCGGATTACTTGGAATTGGCCAACACCCAATATTACGGCTGGGCCCATCTCAACCGCCCGCAATTATTACCTTCCCGGGAACAGTTCGAAAGGGCCGAAGCCATTGCCCATCGATATCAGGACAAAATGAAGGGCAAAATGAAGATCTATTACGTCATCCCCGATTTTTACGAAGACCGCCCCAAGGCCTGCATGAACGGCTGGGGCACGACCTTTCTGACCATCGCCCCCGACGGCTCCGCCCTCCCCTGCCACGCCGCGCGGGAACTGCCCGTTGACGACTTCCCCAACGTTCGGGAAATGAGCGTTAAGGAAATCTGGGAAGAGTCGGAAATCTTCAACCGCTTCCGGGGCTTCGAGTGGATGCCTGAGCCTTGCCGCTCCTGCGACGAAAAAACCAAAGACTATGGCGGTTGCCGCTGTCAAGCCTATCTTCTGACAGGCGACATGAATGCCACTGATCCTGTGTGCTCGAAATCTCCCCAAAGGCAGTTGATTGACGACATTATAGAAAGCGCCAACAGCCCTGAGGAAGCGCCTCTGGTCTTCCGCAATGCTAAAAATTCCAAGGCTTTTATTTAAACTTGCGCCCCCCGGCCATGAATTTCTCGGCTTACAGGCTTAGAATTCCATTCCATAGCACGTAATCAATCCTTTTTCATCATCCGCTCCAGGCGGATAACTTCGCTGCGGATCAATTTGGCGGTTTTGCGGGAAAGATTGACGAATCGACCGCCCACCCTCAATAACCGGCCATCCGCCAAGGGCTTTACGTTGCGCACTTCCAGATCAAAATTGATGTGTTTATCTTCCCCCAAACGCAAAACGCAGAATCGAAGCACGTCGTTCTTACGCACGTAAATGGAGGGTTCCAGGGTAAAACCAATCCCCCCCATGCTGATGTCCTCCACCCGGCCGACCACCACTTCGGGCACCGAATCCACGCCGCCTTCTGCCTTGATGTGGATTGGAAGCTTGAATAATTGGGTTTTGACCCGAAAAACGGTACGTTTTTGAGGGAAATAAATTTTCTCTGGCAGGACTATTTTGTATTGAACTGACCCGCTCTCTTTACAGACACCCGTCAAGATACAATCGAATGTCACCGAAACTTCTTCGTATTTCGCCAATGCCTTGAAGCGTTTTTTCTGCAGCAACTGAGCGTGACCCGCTTCGTTGCAGACACGATCCAGCAGCACTCCCCCCTCGCAAACCTTGGTTAAAGATGAGGCATAACCCTTGCCAGGCTGATCGGCGAAATAGAGAGAGATGACTATCTTGTCTTCCTGCAATGCCTGGAGCATATCGATAATCTGCTCCCGCTCGGTAATAAAATGCGGGTTTCGGGGTTGGGATTGGGTTTCGGATTTATGAAATATATTCTTCAACAGCAACATAGCAGTGACTCGCGCTTAACCGGCGCCCAACAATCGCGCGTCGCCATTGACCCGGGCTTGCCCATCGGCACCGTAATCGATTTGTTCCCGGCGCTGCCCAAAAAACAAGGACATGATTTGGCGATTGCTTTCTTGCAGCAACGAAATCAGAGCACCATTGGCTTCATTCATTTCCCGGCACCGGGATGTCATTTGCCGGATTTCCCGCCATTGACGGGCAACCTCGGAGTCCTCATCGAGACCTAAAGCATCGAGTATGTTTTGAATGAAATCTTCTCCCACTTTTGCCGAGCCAGAAAGTTGTAACATCAACTCATTCATTCGAGTGACGGTCTTGCCCTTTTCTTCGCTTAAAGAGACCAAGGCTTCGGCCTGACGCGCTTCCAAAGCAGTTCTTTCCTGCTCCAGCAACAATTGAAGCCGTTGGGTTTCCGCTGACAACTGCTGGAGCCAGGCAGAAAAAGCTTGCAGCTTGTCATCCATTACCCATTTCCTCAACGGGAAGCTGACGCTCCATTTCAATCATCTTGGCGGCAATCTGTTCCGCGTCAACCGCATAGGTGCCAGCGTTCAATGCATCGGCAACCCTGGCTACCAATTCGGTATCAATTACCGCTCCTGAAGCCAGCGCCTTGCCGGCTTTCCTTAATTTTTCCACCGTCCCGGTCAAAGAAACCGCATCTGTCTGTGAGGGTGATTCGCTATTGGTCCGGGCAGGGCCTTTCTGGCCCGACAACGGTTTTCCCGTCGCCGGATCCAGTGCCTTACCGGTAACCGTTCGCAGATCGATAGCCATGGTGTCTTCCTCGTTTCATCGCCTTTCTGTATGCAAGCTTGGGGAAAATCTCACAAGCCAACCAATAATTCTCATACCTAAAATCGGCCACCTGCTTAAAAAGTTTAGACTAGATTTCTCCCACCAATAGGAAAGCACTTTAAAATGGAACGATGACTTGGCCTGGGCCTTGCACGACAGCCTCGATAATTCTGTTGGAGCGGTCATTGCGCACACGGATCGATTCCCCGACCGCTCCCCCGGTTAAAGCGTGCCCCCCCATGCGAATATCCAATACAGAAGAGCTGGCGCGTATGACTACCTTGTCTCCCTTGGATATTACTTTGGCCGGGGTCAGCAAGGCTGGATTCAATACTTTTCCAGCCGGCACGGGACGTTTTAATTGTTTGCCCAAAACGAGTTCAGGAGCAGGAAAAAAACCCTGGCGCAAACTTCCCACATCCATACGCCGCAAGGTAACCGCATCCGCCCTGACGATCGCCCCTCGAGGCAACGCTCGGGTCAGGACCACCACCGGGCGAAAAGCTTTGATGACGGCCTTGGTATAGATCGTCCAGGGATGTTCCCCGTGGCAACGCACCCCTACTGAAAGCGCCCCTGGCTTGACTGTTTTGCGCAGCGGGAAGATATCCAAAGGGGATTGACAGGCTGGCAATTTCAAACGGGAATCCAAGGCCATCACCTTAATGTCAAAATTTTGGTATTGATGTCGTATTTTTGACGATAGATAGTCCGCCACCGCGCTGCGAACATCGGCGAGTTCCTGAAAACCGGACGCGCCACAAACCGGGCCTATCCATAGCAAACCCCAGGCGACCAGCCAAATTGTCTTACACTTCATCGATCTTCCGTTGCTTTATTTACTTGAGAAAGCCCTGATTTAATCAGCATTTCATTGAAGTATTAGCAAAATTGGTGCCGTAAATTTTTAAGTAATTCGATTCAAGTTTTTCCAAGCCGTGCCGACAAGAAAGGAAAGCCTGAAAGCTCAACCCGGATATTTCAGCCGTACGGGTTCCGCTCCAGTTCAACTGATAACAAGCCTTTGATACAACAGGGAGACGCAATATGGCCAGTATCCTCGCCGGAGTCGATCAACGCACCCAGCTTGCCGGACACAACCGTCTGGAACTGCTTTTATTCCGGCTGGAAGGTCAACAAAGATTCGGTATCAACGTCTTCAAGGTGCAAGAAGTCATCAGTTGCCCGCCCCTGACTCAGATCCCCGATGCCCACCCGGTCATGTGCGGGGTTGCCCATTTGCGCGGACGCACGGTTCCGATTCTGGATTTGTCTTTGGGAATAGGCTCTTCCCCGCTGCCACGCGATGGCTCGGGTTACGCCATCATTAGCGAATACAACCGTTCGGTGCAGGGCTTCCTGGTGAGCTCTGTGGACCGCATCATCAATATGGGCTGGGATGAAATCCAACCACCCCCCAAGGCGGCGGGTAAAAACAGCTATCTCACCGCAGTCACCGAATTCGAAAACGAGTTGATTGAAGTGATTGACGTAGAAAAAATCATGAAGGAAATCACAGGCGGCAGCGAGGAAGTTTCAGAAGGCGTGATCGATCAAACCTTCGAATCGGAGGAGCATCATATTCTGGTCGTGGATGATTCCTTGGTTGCCAGAAACCAAGTCAAGCGAGTCCTTGAACAATTAGGCGTGGAATGCACCCTGGCCAAGGATGGTCAAAATGCTTACCAAATTCTGAAAGGCTGGGTGGATGAAGGCAAGGATTTGAACCGGTTTCTGACCATGATTATTTCCGACATTGAAATGCCCATTATGGATGGCTATACGTTGACCACTAAAATCCGCGAACACCCAGATATGAAAGACCTGTATATTCTGCTGCACACCTCTTTGAGCGGAGTTTTCAACCAAACCATGATCGAAAAAGTCGGCGCCAACCGCTTTCTGGCCAAATTCGCCCCGGACGATTTAGCCAATGCGGTTTTGGAGCGGCTGAAAATTCACAGCGAAGCGGCCTGATATCCAGCGTACTACACATCATGAACCACCTCTTGTTTTCCCGACTGACATATGAGTCTTGGCAAACCAAGGCTCAACTTATTCTTGCCATCGCTTGCTTTCCCGCTCTAGCGGTATTTTCCCGGTAGGATAAACGGCAATGTTCAACGGAGGAGCCTCGCGATTATCCATACAATCCAGCTTCTCCGGGAATTTGCTTTCCGACCAGGCATTTGAAGCTTTCCAGCAATATATGCACGACCAATGCGGCATTATGATCGGACAAGGCAAACGCTACATGGTGCAAAGCCGGCTGGGAACCATTTTGCCGGAAACAAAGACGGCCAGCATCGATGAACTGATCCATGGACTGATCACCAACACCCTGCCTGTAAAAACAAAAACCCGCATTATCGATGCCATCACCACCAATGAAACCTACTGGTTCCGGGACGGCCGCCAGTTCGAGGTGTTGGCAAAAGTGATTTTCCCGGAACTGGCCACCCATCCCTTTAATGCTCTACGGATATGGTCGGCCGGCTGTTCCCATGGCCAGGAACCCTACTCCATCAGCATGGCGGCGCAAGAATTCGCCCAAACCCAGGGGGTAAGGTGTCCAAACATGCAAATTATCGGCACGGATCTTTCTCATCAAGTACTGGAAAACGCCCGCCGTGCCATCTATTCCGAATTTTCTTTATCGCGGGGACTTCCAAACCACTTGAGACAACGCTACTTTACCCCTTGGCAAGAGCAGTGGAAATTGAAATCTGAAATCACAAGCAAAGTCAGCTTCAGGCCGTTAAATTTACTGAGCTCTTTTTCCCTTCTGGGTAAATTTGACATCATTTTTTGCCGTAACGTTTTGATTTATTTTTCCAGCGAGGTCAAATTACATATCCTGAACCGCATGATTGCCAGCCTTAAACCTGAAGGATACTTATTTCTCAGTTCCACGGAATCGCTCCCGCGGGGCCTCACCGGTTTGGAAACCCTGCAAGCCCATGGGACCCGTTACTATCGCCGCATTGATTGATCCCAGCCATTTCCTTCCCTCCTTCCGAGGGTATCTCAAAAAGCGGCATTCTCTTTCTCAACGCGGCAAAAAATTGCCACTTAACTGTCACCGCCGCCAAATTGGATATATAAGCCATTGATTTCAATAAAGCCATTCCCTGGTACAAGAGTTGCATAGGATATTAGCAAACGCTTACAACCGATAAAGGAATGTCATCAATGAAAATCAGCTTCGATAATGCCCTGGGTTTGTTTCCAAAGTCTCTGGAACTCCGGGCAAAACGGACCGAATTATTGGCTTCCAACCTGGCCAATGCCGATACGCCCGGATACAAGGCCAGGGATTTCGATATTGACCGGATATTGCAGGAAGCCAACCCTCGGCAGATCCCGTTACAGACCACCCGGCCCGAGCATCTCGCCCCATCCACCGATGGCATCGAAGGCCAGCTTGCTTACCGGGTTCCCCAACAAGCGTCCCTGGATGGAAATACAGTGGAAGAGCATATCGAACAGGCCAAATTCGCGGAAAATGCGCTGCGTTATCAAACCACCCTGCGATTCATCAATGGCAAGATTTCCAGCTTGATGCTGGCTTTACGGGGAGAATAATCATGGCTTCCTTCAAAATATTTGAGGTGGCAGGTTCGGGGATGAACGCCCAAATGGTGCGGCTGAATATCACCGCCAGTAATCTGGCCAACGCCGACAGCGTCAGCAGCAGCATTGAGCAAACCTATAAATCCCGCCAACCTGTATTTGCCGCCCACTTTCAAAACGCTTTTGACCGCCTGCACGGCACTGCCACCAAAGTCAATATTCTCGGCGTGGTGGAAAGCAAAGCGCCCCTGCAAATGGAATACGCGCCCCATCACCCCATGGCCAACGAACAAGGCTATATCTTCAAGCCCAATGTGAACACAGTGGAGGATTTGGCCAATATGATCGCCGCATCTCGTTCTTACCAAAATAATATTGAAGTGCTCAATACCGCCAAAGAGCTGATGTTACAAACCTTGCGCTTAGGTCAATAACAATGGAAATCCAAAAACTGCAAGAGCTGGGCCTGGCCAAACCACAACCCCAGGCGAAACCCCGTAACCAATTGGGTCAAGATCAATTTCTCAAGTTGATGACCACCCAGATGACTCACCAAAACCCGCTCAAACCCATGGAAAACGCGGAATTTCTGACCCAGATGGCGCAATTTGGGACGGTTTCCGGTATTCAGGAACTACAAAAATCCTTTGCCGACTTCGCTGCCGCCATCAGCTCGGACCAAACCCTGCAAGCCTCCAATTTAGTGGGCAGAAAGGTGTTGGTCGAAAGCCAGCAGGCCCAGTTGACCGCCAACGATCCCATCGCCGGCGCCGTGGCATTGGAACAACCTGCCACTGCGGTGACTGTGCAAATCCTGGATTCAAGCGGGACTCCAATCCGAACCCTGAGCCTTGGTTCGCTGGACAAAGGACTGACGAATTTTTCCTGGGACGGGCTCAAAGATGATGGCACCTATGCCAATCCGGGGGCTTATCATCTCCGGGCGGAAGGCATGGTGGAGGGAGAGAATCAAGCACTGAAAACTCAGGTGATTGCTCCCGTGGAAAGCGTATCCCTGGACCGTAAAGGACACGGAATCAAAGTCAATCTGGAAGGGATCGGCAGCGTCGATTTCAAGCAAATTCAACAAATTTTGTAACCAAAAGGAGAGCCATTCATGCCCTTTAACACTGCACTCAGCGGATTGAACGCCGCCTCTACCGACTTGCAAACCACCGGCAACAATATTGCCAACGCCAACACCATGGGATTCAAGAAATCCCGGGCGGAATTCGCCGATGTCTATGCCACCAGTTTTTTTGGATCGGGAAAAACCACACCGGGCAGCGGCGTCCGGGTGACTGAAGTAGCACAAATGTTCTCCCAGGGAAATTTGGAGTACACCGACCAGGTATTGGATTTAGCCATCAGTGGGCGGGGGTTTTTCTCTTTGAGTGACACCCCCACCAATGAGCCGACTTCTTTCACCCGCAATGGTGCCTTTCAATTGGATAAGGAGGGTTACATTGTTACCGATCAAGGAAAATATCTGTTTGGCTGGCGCAAAGACTTCAGCCAGGGCGCCCTGCAAGTGGAAACCACCAAGGGCAAGCCGCAAGCTTCCGACGAAGTAAAAATGAATCTCAATTTGGATGCCGCCGAAACCGCTCCACCGCCATCGGCTGGCGCTTTCGACCCGACCAAGCCGGAAACCTACAATAAAGCCACCTCGGTCACGGTATATGACTCCCTGGGGAATCCCCATTCCCTGACCTCCTATTTTGTATCCCAAAATCCCGCCAACCCGAACAAATGGGATGTACACCAATATTTAGACGGCCAGCCCCTGGATCCGGCTAAAAACCCAGTGGTACTGGAGTTCAATACCAACGGCGCTCTGGTCAGCGTGGATGGTGTCGCCGGCGCCGCCAAAGTCACCTATGCGCCTTTTTCCATCACCGGCGCGGATGATTTGACCATTACTTACAATTACGCCGAATCCACCCAATTCAATACGAAATTCAGCATCAATGCCATGAGCCAAAATGGTTTTCCCGCCGGCGATTTTACCGGTCTGGAAATTAACGATGAAGGGATTCTTTTCGCCCGTTACAGCAATGGCAATGCCGAACGGTTGGGACAGGTGGCTTTGGCCAGGTTCCAGAATGAGCAAGGCTTGACCAAACTGGGGGACACCTTGTGGGGGGAAAGCTCAACTTCAGGCGAGAAACTGCTGGGCGCTCCCGGGGAAAGTAATCTCGGCACCGTGCAATCCGGCGCCTTGGAAGCCTCTAACGTGGACTTGTCGAAGCAGTTAGTACGCTTGATTGTCGCCCAGCAAAGCTATCAGGCCAATGCCGAGACCATCTCCACCGAAGATCAAGTCATTCAAACCTTGTTAAATCTCCGCTAAAGGTGAATCGGGATGGATCGTAGCCTTTTTGTGGTCATGAGCGGGGCCAAGGAAACCCTGCATGCCCAATCTGCCGTCAGCAACAATCTGGCCAACGTCAACACCCCAGGGTTCAAAGCAGACCTGGAACAATTCCGTAGCATGCCCGTCTTCGGCCCCGGTCATCCCTCCAGGGTCTATGCCCTGGATGAACGACCGGCCACGGATTTCAATCCCGGCACTTCCCAAACCACCGGCCGGGAGCTGGATATTGCCATTAAAGGCGAGGGTTGGATGGCGGTCCAGGCACCGGATGGTTCGGAAAGCTACGTCCGCCGGGGAGATTTGCGTGTCTCCCCCAACGGGCTGCTGGAAACCGGCAACGGTTTGCCGGTCATGGGAGAAAATGGTCCCATCGCCATCCCGCCAGCGCAAAAAATCGACATTGGCCAGGACGGAACCATCAGTATCGTTCCCCTGGGAGAAAACCCCGATACGCTAGTCATCGTGGACCGGATCAAACTGGTCAACCCGGATCTATCCCAATTGGAAAAGGGGTTGGATGGATTGATCCGGTTGAAGAATGGAGAAACCGCCGACGCGGATGCCAGTATTAGCCTGATGCCAGGTTCCCTGGAAGGTAGTAATGTCAATTCCGTATCCGCCCTGGTGGAAATGATTGAGCTGGCGCGGCGCTTCGAACTCCAGATCAAAATGATGAAAACCGTCGAGGACGACGCCGATGCCACTGCCCAATTGTTACGCATGGGGTAACGGGGCCACAGTATCTCCACTAACACCCCCAACAGAATACACAGGAGCATGAAACAATGACCGACCGAGCCCTATGGGTGGCCAAGACCGGCCTCGATGCCCAACAAACCCGCATGGCAGTGATCTCCAACAACCTCGCCAACGTGAACACAGTTGGATTCAAAAAAGGGCGCGCTCTGTTCGAGGATCTTTTATATCAGAACGTTCGTCAGGTGGGCGCGCAATCCAGCGAAAGCACAGAACTGCCTTCTGGCCTGCAATTGGGTACCGGGGTGCGCGTGGTCGCCACCGAAAAGCTCCACACCCAAGGCAATGTGATTCAAACGGGCAATGCATTGGATGTGGCCATTTCCGGACGTGGATATTTTCAAATCCTGATGCCCAACGGCGATATCAACTATACCCGCAACGGCGCCTTCAAATTGAACTCCGAAGGCCAGCTGGTCACCGACAGTGGTTATTTCCTGGAGCCTGCCATCACTATCCCCCCGGACGCCATCAGTATCACTATCAGCAAGGATGGCATCGTCTCGGCCCTGCAGCCCGGCGCCAC
>JALSQY010000089.1 GCA_026985035.1 Methylothermaceae bacterium | reverse complement strand
AGTGCTCAATACCGGCGGCTATCAAAATGGCACCTTGATCCGCAAGGTGATTGCCGATGGCATTTGTGACGGCGTCGCCATCGCCCGCCCCCTCATTGCCAATCCCGATCTACCCAAGCTATTGGCCAAAGGACGGGACGTGCCGGACAAGCCTTGTACCTTCTGTAACCGCTGCCTGATGAATGCCCCGGCCAATCCCCTCGGCTGTTACGACTTGCGCCGTTTCGACGGGGACTACGAGGCCATGGTTAAAGAGATCATGGCTGTCTATCACCCGCCCGCCTTTACCGACTGAGCTCAGGAGTCCCGTCATGTTCTGTCAATTTAAAGAAGTCAAAACCGTCACCAAAGATCAAGTTTTGCACGATAAGGTTTACCAAAGCCCCGTCGATACCTGGCAAACCCGCTTCCAAACATGGATAGTGACCGGTCTATTGGGACTGGCCGCGGTTTGGATTCTTCTGGCACTCATCGATTGAGGCGCGGTTATGAAACTCATCAGTGCCTGCTGGAATAAAATCAAGCGTCACCCCATCCTGGTGATTCCGTTATTTATTGCGCTTGCCCTTGGCTTGTCTGTGCTCTATCGCTACCAGGCGGAACATCCGCGGGATTATGCCGCGATCGAGGAGCATTTCAAATACGGCTCCATCGGCTCCGAACCCATGAGCGGGCTACCCTATTGGATTTGGAAGGTACTGCCGGTGATGTTCCCGGAAAAGATTCCCGGCGGCGATGACTACCGGGCGTTTGGCTTTCTCTACGAGGAAGGCCATGACTTGCCCGTGGGCGTATCCAAAAGACGGGTGCAAGGCATCGACTTTGTCTGGCTCAACTGCGCCGTTTGCCATACCGGCACTGTCCGCGAAAGCCCGGATGCGCCCCAGCAAATGTATTTGGGCATGCCGGCCAATAATTTCCGCCTCTATTCTTTTGTCCAATTCCTGCGCGAGGTCGCCCTGGACAACCGTTTCAATACCGACAATGTCTTGGCCGCCATTGAGGCCATGAACGGTGATCTGGACTGGTTCGAAAAACTCGCCTACCGCTACGTGGTGGTGGACAGGGTACGGGGCTCGCTGATCGGCCTGCGGCAACAATTGGCCTTTCTCGACCAACAGCATCCCTGGGGTCCGGGGCGGGTGGATACCTTCAATCCCTACAAGGCCATTCAGTTCCATTTCCCCATGGATCAACTGCCCCGCGAGGAGTTGATCGGCCCCGCCGATTACCCTTCCATCTGGCAGCAGCGTCCGCGCCAGGGTATGCAACTGCACTGGGACGGCAATAACCCTTCGGTCGAGGAACGCAACAAAAGCGCGGCTCTGGGGGCGGGGGTGACGCCGGTCACCATCGACTTGAAGCGCATCAAACGAATCGAGGATTGGCTTTGGGATCTCAAACCACCCCCCTATCCCAAACCGCTGAACCCAACTTTGGCCAAACGGGGCGAGGTTTTGTACGACGATTATTGCGCCGACTGCCACGGCAAGCAGGAAAACGGTGCTTATGTATTCGACACCCAGCGCTTCAAGCGGCTGGGCACCGTGGAACCCTTGCAGAATATCGGCACCGATCCGGGACGCCTGGATTCCTACAGCGAAATGCTGGCGGCCAATCAGAACACTTTATACGCCGGCTATCCCTGGCGCTTCAGTCACTTCCGCAAAACCCAAGGCTACGCCAACATGCCCTTGGATGGTCTATGGCTGCGCGCGCCTTATCTTCATAATGGTTCCGTACCCACCTTGCGGGATCTCTTGGAACCTGCCGCCAACCGGCCAACGGTGTTTTACCGGGGTTACGATGTTTACGACTGGCATAAAGCAGGCTTTGTCGCCACGGTTGCCCAGGAAAAAGACCGTGAGTTTTACCGCTTCGATACCCGCCAGCCCGGCAACGCCAATACCGGCCACGAAGGCAAAGCCTACGGCACCCATTTGAGCCCCGGGGATAAAGACGCCCTGGTCGAATACATGAAAACCTTTTAGGAGCTCCACCATGTCTAATCCTTACGAATATTGGCATACCCGCCTGGTTCTTGCCGGTATCGCCGTCAATATGTTGTTTGTCATCGGCCTGTTTTTCTTTCCTGCTCCCTTGCTGGATTTTCTCGAGATCCCCCTGGCGCAATTGATATGGGCACGAGCTTCGGGGATGTTATTGTTTATCATCAGCATGTTTTATCTGCCGCCCACCTGGGACCTGGCCCGCTACCGGGCGGTCGCCTGGCTGGCGATTTTTCCTTCGCGCACCTTTGGCGCCACTTTTTTCACCATTGCGGTCTTTGTCTTCGGCCACCCCAAGGGCTTTTTATCCATTGCCATCGTCGATGCCGTCATCGGTCTAGCCACTTTGTATTGCCTCTGGAAAGTGACGCAATGGGAAAACGTTGCCGGCCAGCCAGTGCCACTCAAATAGGAGACGTCCCATGTCCGCATCAAGCAAAATAATTGTCTGGTTGGTTGGCTCGATTTTGGCGCTTGTGGTGATAGGAATAGTTGTCTGGATTCAGTTATTCCGGGAAAAACCCCAGCACCATTTAGCAGGCGCACCGCCCGAAGAATGGTTCAAATACGGCTCCATTGGCAGCGAAGCCACCCAGGGCGTGCCTTATTGGATCTGGATTGTCTTGCCTAAAGTGTTCCCGGATTATTTGCCTGGCCCCGGCGGTTATGCCTCATTGGGCATTCCCTGGGAACAAGGCCGGGAGCTGCCGGTGGGTTTTTCCAAAAAAACCATCGGCTTTGAGCGGGTGGCATTCAACTGCGCTTTTTGCCATACCGCCAGTTTCCGTCTCCGGCCAGACGACTTACCCCGCTATGTCCCCGCCGGCCCCAACCATACCGTTCGCGCCCAAGACTACGCCCGTTTTTTGACCAAAGCCGCCAACGATACCCGTTTCACGCCTGAAATTTTGCTGGCTGAAATCGAGCGCATCTACGACATGCCCTGGCTCGACCGTATTTTCTATCGTTTCATTATCATTCCTGCCACCAAAAAAGCACTGATTAAAAACGGCTGGCAACTGGCCTGGACCGAAACCAAACCCAATTGGGGACCGGGACGGATCGATCCCTTTAACCCCATTAAATTCGGCATCTTGGCAATGGCCATAGACGACACTATTGGCAGCGCCGATATGGTTCCGCTGTGGGATATGCAAGCGCGCGCCAATCACGCATTGCACTGGGACGGGCTCAATACCGACTTTCACGAAGTCGTCGTCAGTTCCGCGATTGGCGATGGCATGACCTACCAATCCATCCCGCAAGACAATCTGGCCAGAATTGAAAAATGGCTCAAGACCCTGCCCGCGCCCGAATCTCCTTTCAGTACGCAGCTGCCGGCAGATTCGCCTTACCACCTCGATCCCCGTAATGTAGCCCGCGGCAAGCGGCTTTTCCGGCAATATTGCGGGGAATGTCATGCTCCCGAGGGGAAGCGCGCCGGCACTGTCATCCCCGTGGCAGAAGTAGGCACCGACCGTCACCGGGTGGACATGTGGACCGCGCAGGCCGCCAAACGCTACAACGCTTACCAAAAAGAATATGACTGGGGAATGGATCACTTCCAAGACGTGGATGGCTATGTATCCGTGTTACTGGACGGCCTGTGGTTACGCGGCCCTTATTTGCATAACGGTTCCGTGCCGACGGTCCGGGATCTGCTGAATCCACCCGCACAACGGCCGGCAACTTTCTACCGGGGCCATGACTTGGTTGACGCGGTCAACCTGGGCTTTGTCTCACAAGGAGAACAAGCCCAGCGCCTGGGCTTCTTTTACGACACCCACATCCCCGGCAATGGCAACCAAGGCCATGTTTACGGCACCACACTGGCGGCAGCAGACAAAGCAGCACTGCTGGACTATTTAAAAACCCTGTAATGGAGACAGATTATGGCACCTATCATTATCGGTATTCACGGCCTTTCCAACAAACCCCCGGCGGAAACCCTGAAACAAGGCTGGGAAATGGCGATTTTAGAGGGGCTGCAAAAGAACACCGGCACCCCTTTAAATCCCGATGATTTGAGTTTTGCTTCGGTGTACTGGGCGGATGTCATGTACGATCAGCCGGATGATCATGCGGAACTTTACCACCCCGCCCTGCCGGGCACATTGAGGCGTTACCGGGATGGCTGGTGGGATCAGTTCCGGGCTTGGGCCAGCGGCAGCATCGACGATGTCATCGACCGCTGGCGTCAGGAATACGGTATTGATGAGGTGGCCGGGAAGGTATTGCGGCTGAAACTGCGGGATTTGTCCCGTTATTACGAAGATCCGCAAATCAAATCCCAGCTGCAAGCCCGGTTGAGCGATCAAATTCTCGAACACGGAAACCGGCCCACAATCGTGGTTGCTCATTCCATGGGCTCCATCATCGCCTATGATGTCCTCCATCAGCTGCAAAATAACCCGTCCATTGCCATCGACCATTTCATCACTATCGGATCCCCTTTGGGGCTGCCTTATGTCAAAGCCAAGGCGATTGAATTCAACGATGGACCGCCGCGAACTCCGAAGAACGTCAAGGCTTGGGTCAATTTCGCCGACCGCCGCGATCCCGTGTCTATCGATAC
>JALSQY010000088.1 GCA_026985035.1 Methylothermaceae bacterium | reverse complement strand
GAGGTCTTGGATGGCTATTTTGAGGACGACGCCATCAAGGCTGTACTGGGGGCATTATGGCCTTACCTGGGATTGCCGCCCGGGCAACTGTCATTTCTGTATTGGGCGCTGATGTTTGTCAGTTATTTTTGTGATGGTGCGGGATATTGCCGGGGATCGTTTCAGACCCTGGCCGACGCCCTGGCCGGATCCATACAATCCATGGGAGGAGAATTGCTTTACCGCATGGGGGTGCGGCGTATTCTCACACAAAACGGACATGCCGTGGGGGTGGCTACCGATACCGGCCAGGAGATCCGCGCGCCCGTGGTGATTTCCAACGTGGATCTTTTCCAAACATTCCAGCAGATGCTGCCCGCAGATCAGATAAACATCAGGTTTCTGAAGCGATTACGCCGGTTGCAGCCTTCTGTTTCGGCTTTTGTGGTTTATTTGGCGACGGACCGGAATATGACGGACGCCCAATGGCACGAATCCTTCCATTTTCCCCATTTTGATCACGGCCGTCATTTCCAGGCCACCGAGGCTGGAGAGGTGAGTTGGTTTTCCATCACCATCCCGACTCACACTGATCCGACGCTGGCGCCGGGCAGGCACTTGGTGATGTTGACGACCTTGGCCCATCATCATAACGGCCAGTCCTGGCGGACAGCGAAGCAGGCTTATTGCGATAGATTACTGGCCTTGGCGGAAGACAAGCTTCCCGGCTTGAACGATCATCTTCTCTTGGTGGAATCGGGCACCCCGAGAACCCTGGAACGCTATACCCTGAACCACCATGGGGCGGCCTATGGCTGGGCGCCCACTCCTGCGCAAATCGGCCCCGGCCGGCCGGGGCCGAAAACACCCGTGGAAGGATTATACCTGGCAAGCCACTGGAGCGCGCCGGGGGGTGGGGTGTATGGTGCCGCCTTGTCGGGGGTGATGGCGGCCCAAGCAATCACAGGGATACCCAATCAAGATAGCTTATGGGAAAGATTGGGTTAACCCGGCTATTTCACCAGCCGACGCCAGGTACCCCTTTCCCGCGCCATCATCCGGGATACTGATGAAATATCCGGATTAGGAATGGCGAGGGATACCATTTTGCACCAACACCGGTTACTGTTTCAGGGTAGAGTGTCGAGCAGCTTTTTCAATTCGGCTTTAACAATCTTGCCGGTGGCATTGCGGGGGATCTTATCTACCCGGTAGAGCGGGCGGGGCAGAAAGACTTCGTCAATGACCCGGCGAAGCGCCGTCAAAATTTCTGCTTTCGACCGGCTGCTGACTACCAGCGCTCCCAAGCGTTGATGGTTGGTTTGGTAGAAATACCCGTCTTGAACTCCGTCGATTTGAGTCAATCGCAGATTGAGTTCGGCCAACGAGATTCTTTTGCCGGCGATTTTGACTAGATCGGTGCGTCTTCCGAGGACCCGGCATTTGCCCTCGCCGCAAATTTCAAACGAATCGGCCAGTTCAACAGGTGCCGGCAGCCAAGGCGCTTGCAGGGAAAATAATTCTTCCTCCTGCTGGATAGCCGTTCCCGGATAAAGCCGCCACAAGGCTTCGCGGGCCGGGCGGCGGCAAGCAAAGGACTGGGTTTCAGTGCTGCCGTACAATTCCCAAAGCGGTTTGCCGGTTTTTTCTTCAAATGTTTTGGCCAATTCCGGATCCAGCGCCGCAGTGGAAGAGATTACCGCCGCCAGGTTCTGCCACCGGTGAACTTCATTAATACAGGCTTTCAGATGTAACGGCGTGGTAGCAAGAAGCACAGGGGCCGGGGCATTTGCTATCGCAAGTCTTATATCCTCGGGATAGAAGGGCCTTGCTCTGGTCAAAATCAGGTTGGAACACAGGGGCCAGATTACCGAGGTTTCCAAGCCGTACATGTGTTGTGGCGGTGTGGTGCCGATGACCGCCCAGGATTGCCGGGCCAAACCCAGTGTGGAGATCGCCAGCCGGGCGCAGTGGGCCAGCATCGGCCAGTTCTTGCGCCAGGGTTGGGGGCTGGCGCTGCTGCCGGAAGTGAAGGCAATCAAATCAAGGTTTGCGGCAAGAGGTTGGAAACCCCGGTGCCCCATAGAGGGCTGATCCAGGAGATTGGCAATAGCGGCCCGAGGGCAGGGCAGATCCTGTTCCCGGTCGGTCAGGACAACGGCTTCGGGAAATTGATCAAGCAGTTCTGTGATAACGCCTGGTGTGTTGGCCGGGGGAAGCAAGGTAGTCTGGTCTCTTCCGAAGGTTGCGGCCAGGCTGGCGGCAAACCACAGCCGGTTATCGCACAGATTGATTAAATAGGGATTGCCCGGCAGCCGTGCTCGCAGGGTTGCAGCTAACCTGGCGAGAGGCTGCTGGTGAATGGCAAAAGGATTATTAGAGGACAAATTGCAATGCGTTGGATTAAGCGGGTTAACGGGAAACTTGCCAAATCTGGGTGATTTTACCCGCTTGCACCAAAACCGCCCAGGGGTGGCAGTGGTAAAGCTCGCCTTGGGCGACGGGAAATATTTGTAACGGCTTGGGACAATACTGTCCAATTTCGGAGGGCTTTAACGGAAATTTCCCTTTGGCGGCCAGTAGATGAACGAATTGATTCATTTCCAGCACTTCTACATCGGCGTTGGGATTGCGGTGAATAAAGCCGTATAACTTGGGCTTGTACCAATCGAAAGGGATCGACTCCCAGCCGGAGAAATATTTTTTCCTCAAGGTGGGGGTCAGAGGCGGCGCATCTTTGCTGGGAATTGGCCATTGCCAGGGCGGCTGAACCGCTGCTCGAGCTGGCTTGGCGAGGCAGGCCAGCGCCGGGATTTTACTTTGCATCGCGCAAATTTGCGCGCGGATGCCATCGGGCACGGTCGCGGCCTCAGCGGTGAGCCGGTTCCAGTGACGATTGGCCTCTTCCGGGCGCGGCCGCGCCGTCAGCAGACGGGCGAGATTATATTCCCAGGCTGGCCCTTTCGATAATCCTTTTTCCAATCGCGCTACTGCGGAAGGCCAAAGATCCACGTCGGGGCCGCTTTGTTCGTACAGCGCCAGAGCATCCAGCAACCTAGCTTGAGGATGATCGGGCGCCAGTTGCAGGGCTTCGCTCAAAACCGCCCGGGCTTGATGGGGACGGCCCAGATAGAGATTGACCATCGCCAGATTGAGCCGTGCCGGTACATAGGCGGGATCGGCCTGCGTCGCCCTTTGCAAGTAATCCAGGGCGGTTTGCAGGTATTGGTCGGCGGCTTCCGGTTCGCCGGCATGGTTTTTCAGAAATTTGTGTTGCCCGGATGTTATGGGGCCACCCCGGGTGAGGGCTGCCGCCCGGGTTTCCACATCGAGTTGAAAGGGCATCCAGTAGAACCAAGCCCTGCCGGGTTTCATGGTATTGCGGGCCATTTGCAAGTAACAGACGCCCAGGTTGTTGAGCACGGCCCGGCCGGGAAAAACTTTTTGGAATTCCTGGAGAAAGTACACAGCGTCTTCACAATATCCAAAGTGGGCCAAGCGGACCCCGAAGTCGAAAAATCCTACTCTTTGCCTTAGCATGGCCAAGCGCCGGCGCAGTAGTTCGGCCCGGTCCTCGGGAAAGGGATGGGAGGCGCTGACGCGGGATTGGGTTTGCTGCATCCAGTAGGCGAAAAAGTCCTGTTTGTCATTTGCCTGAATTAGCCGGTTGACGGGAAAGCCCGCCATGGCGGCATAAATGTAACCTTTATCGTCGGCGGCGAGCTCCGCCTCCCTGGCCTCATGGCTCTGGTCGAGAAAGTGGGCGATCCGCTCGGCATCGGGGTTGCCGGCGAGAAATTCTTCCACTTCTTGATGCCAATAGTCATCGTGGGCCAGATGAGCCAATTCGTGCCCCAGGACAAAGGCCAACCGCGCCCTGGCCAAATCAGCGTCGGCGTTTTTGAAACATAAATCCAGGGCGTGTTTGGAGAGGATAATATGGCCGCTGGGCAAGGCGATGGCCCAGGCATTGGTTTTGCTGTTGACAACCACCAGCTTCGGCAGCCGGCGGGCGTTTTTATCCGCCACTGCCCGCACCTGCCTGAAGATCTGATGGGCGGTAGCGACTTGTGGATTTTGTGAGGGGGCGATTTCTCCGTAAGCCTCGATATAAAAGGCGGCCTCCTGTTTGCCGGAAGTCGCCGCTACCCCATTCAGAACAAAGGTAAAAGAAAGAAGGATGACGGAAAGAAAATAATGCATCGGAATGACGTCAGCTCACCTACACAAACAGCCTTTCCATGGCCATTTGGATTTGCCGGGCGAATTGGTTATGTATTTGAGGCGCTCGTTCGCTGGCCAGCCGCTGGAGTACGGGTTGCAATTGTGTCAAAAGTTGCCGCGCCTTGGCCGCGTCGTTTTCCTCGCGGCCAACAAATTGTGTTTGAAGCCTTCGCGCGGTCTGTAGCAAATCTTGCCAGTCGGCTTGCGAGCCTGTGCCGCTTTGAGCCAATATCCACGCGGTGGCCAGCCATTGGCCGAACTGATAATAAGGTTTGAATTCGGCTTGCCGCCATCGTTTGAGGCTGCCTTCGAGAAAATCGGGAAGCGGGGCCTGGCCATCGGCTAGTCTATGTTTTGTTTCCCAGATGCCTGCGGCAATAGCGCGTTCTGTGGCGCTGTAATTTT
>JALSQY010000087.1 GCA_026985035.1 Methylothermaceae bacterium | reverse complement strand
CCCATTCTCGCTGCGAAAAACAGCGCTTTGCCATACGTGCCATTGTTTTCATAGGCCGTATTGATTCGATATCGACCCCCAAAGGCCGGTCGTATCCAAGGGCAATGATCATTTTGTCTTGACTGTGGGAGACGTTGAAAACCAAACCTTGGTTTTCAGAACTTCCAGCCAGGCGGGGCTTTCCCCATTGCCCACGGACGAATCGTAAATTTTCCGGATATTCCCCCGCATAGGCCGCCAATACACTGCGCAATATCCCCATGGATGCAATGTAACGCTTTTGGTGGATCGGTTGAATCAATCGGCATGCTTTTGCTAGCTCCTCATCAGCCAGTAACGAACGGTAATGGGGCAACAACGCATCATCGACAGTCAATGTACTGCTTATGATATGGATTGTATTTCCAGGGTTTTTCATTGCTGACTGGAAATTCTATTTTGTTGGGTAGAGAAGGCAACGCTTTGCAATGGAAATCACAGCACTATTTATCGTGAAAGTTTGGGTGGCTGCCAGGGTGAAACAGGAATTCCTGAGAGTTACTTACCATAAATATTAAAATTTTCCGCGACATACTTCGTGAAGAGGGACGCACTTGTGGCGGGAAATGTCAAACATTGCTTCCCATTCCCGGCAATTGACATTTCGAGGCTAACTGTAATAGAGTTTACCAAGCGCATCCGTGCGCAGAGAAAAATATAACCTTAATTAATTCAATGGGAGCACACAACATGGCAAAACCATTAATTCAATTGGCGCTGGATTCTTTGGATTTCGGAACCACCTTAAGGCTGGCCAGCTTGGCTGCCCCTTCCGTCGATATCCTGGAAATCGGGACTCCTTGCATCAAGCACAACGGCGTTCCTCTCGTCAAGGCTATGCGCGCCCTTTTCCCGGACAAAAAATTGTTTGTTGACTTGAAAACCATGGATGCTGGCGAATACGAAGCCACACCATTCTATGATGCTGGCGCGGATATCTGCACCGTACTTGGTGTCGCTGACCTGTCCACCATTAAAGGTGTGGTCACCGCCGCCAACAATCATGGCAAACAAGCTCAAGTTGACTTGATCAACGTTCCCAACAAAGCTGAGCGCGCCCGCGAAGCCGCAGAACTCGGTGCCCATATTATTGGCATCCATACCGGTATCGACCAACAGCTGGCGGGCCAAACACCTTTCGCTGACCTGAACGAAATCGTTGGTTTGGGCTTGAATGTCCAGGTTTCTGTTGCCGGTGGCATCAAGCCTGAAACGGTACAGCAAGTGGTTCAATCTGGTGCCAACATCATCGTTGTTGGTGGCGCTATTACCGGTTCCGACGATCCTGCGGCAGCGGCTCGCAAGATCCGCGAATTGGTTGATGCAGCCTAATTAACGTTAATCTAAATTTGGATCGTTTCTAATTATGACTACCCAATGGAAACCCATCCTCAATAAAATTGGGGAGATCCTGGAAGCAACCGATCCCAGTTCAGAAGCCAAGCTGACCGAATTAATGGACAGTTCCCCCCAGATTTTCGTGGGGGGAGCAGGTCGTTCCCGGTTAGTGGGCAGCTTTTTTGTTATGCGTCTAATGCATGCAGGTTATAAAGCTTTTTTGCTGGGAGAGATTGTTACCCCCTCTATCGGCAAGGATGATTTGCTGATTGTGATTTCAGGCTCAGGAAATACACCTTCCATGGTCGCAGCCGCCCAGCGGGCCAAAAAGGAAGGCGCCAAAGTAGCTCTGATAACTGCCCAAAAAGATTCTAATGTCGGTGATGTTGCCGACCATATCTTTCAAATGGGCAATCCCGATATCTTTGCTAAAAAAGAGCCTGGCATGCCTATGGGAACCATGTTTGAGCTATCAACGCTCATCCTGTTGGAAGGAACCATTGCCCATATCATTCATGAAAAGGGCATTCCCGAGGAAGAAATGCGTTCCCGGCACGCTAATCTGGAATAAATTCGGTCCTCAAGATTCATGGATGAGTTTTTGCAAGAAACGCCACCAGTCAGGTGGCGTTTTTTTTTACTACTTAGTTCAAGCCTTAACCACAGGCAATTGGTTCCACCGCGTAGTGAAGCTGGATGATAACCGCCTGGGCCGATAGCGAAACCGGCGATAATTCACAGAAGCAGCCCAAAAAAGCCCGTTCGGGAAACGGCGGTTGATTTGATCGACGACTGTCATTAAGGGCTCAGCTGCAGAGGGTGACCGCTCTGCGTCAGAGAATAACTCTAATTGAGCACTGCTGTCCGCTTCCGAGACAAGCCCTCCCAATAAAACACCGCACTGTTGATAACGATACCCTGGCCGATACATTTCCTCCAGCAAGCCTCCGGCGACTGCCAGAATCCGCCGGGAATCATGAGTTGGCGCTTTCAGAACAGATGCCAATACAGGTTGATAGCAAGGCTTTTCAGGATCAAACCTATCGCTGCGTAAAAATACGGTAATCACATGGGCCAATGACTTTTGCTGGCGTAATTTTTCCGCTGCCCGGCAACAAAATTCAGACAAGGCGGAATGCAACTGAGAAAGCTCGGTCAGTTTGGGGCGAAAACTCCGCGAGCAGCGAATTTCTTTGCGTGGCGCTGCCACTGTCTCCATCTGCAAGCAGTTTTTTCCTTGCAGCTCCAGAGCGGTCTGGGCCACGGCTATGCTAAAGCTTGACTGCAGCAGACCACCATCTGTGCACCTCAGATCCCACGCTGTCTCAATGCCCAATTGCGATAGCTTTGCCGCCAGCCGCCGGCCTATGCCCCATACACTGCCCACTGGCAATTGACAAAGCACTTCCTTTTGACGTTGAAGCCCCATCAAATCCACCACACCTGCCGGTGACATTTTCTTCGCCCATTCATTCGCCACCTTTGCCAAGGTCTTGGTCGGCCCGATCCCGACACTCACTGGCAACCCCACCCATCGCCACAGGGTTTTCTTTAAATGCCTCCCAAGTTTATCCCTATCTTGCGCCAAGCCGGACCAATCCAAAAAAGCCTCGTCAATAGAATAAATCTCCAGAGACGGCGTAAAATTTTCCAGCACCGACATGACCCGGGTGGATAAGTCCGCATATAAAGGGAAGTTGGAGGAAAAGACCGCCGCATGATGACGATGCAATAATACTGCCACCTCATGATATGGCGCTCCCATGGGAATACCCATAGCCTTGGCTTCATTACTTCTGGCAATAACGCAACCGTCGTTGTTGCTGAGTACGACCACGGGCCGATGCCACAGATCCGGCCGGAACAAACGCTCACAGCTGACATAAAAATTATTGCAATCGACCAGCGCGAAACAAGGTTCAGTCGAGGGCGTGGATAACATTGGTCACCACCCCCCAAATTACGAGATCTGCCTCCTCCTCCAGTTCGATATCGGGATAATCGGGATTTTCAGAAGCTAGCACCATTCGCTGCTGACCGATGGCTTTCAACCTTTTGACTGCCAACTCTCCATTCAAAGCGCAAATGATAATCCGGCCGGGCTTGGGTTCCAAAGAACGGTCCACCACCAAAATATCATTGGGATGGATCCCCGCCCCGATCATTGATTCGCCCTCCACGCGCACGAAAAAAGTCGCCGCCGGCCGCTTGATTAAAAGCTCATTGAGGTCCAATGCCTTTTCTACCGCATCATCCGCCGGAGAGGGAAACCCCGCAGCCACCTTGCTGGAAAATAGTGGCAGTTGCAGAAGGGCTGGATCAAGATCGGCAACCCCAATCAACCGGCAACGGGAGTTATCCAAAAACAGTACAATTTGCTGCATCCATTACCTCAAACACGATTGATACTCATTGAGCTTCCCCCCTGTGGGTTTGGCAGGCATAATGCGCCATCCAATGATACATCTTTGCGCAACGATGGAAAATGAAAACAGAGGTCATTTTAAAGCCGATCTCATTTTATGTTTAAAGCCATTTTGTATTGCTATCTTCCACCTCGTTTTCTCTTTACAATTTGATACCCCTTTTCTTTTCACATATAACCCACTGAATTAACTATATCTTCTAAAGACTTATTCATTACGCCGCCATGCAGGATGCCAATCGAATATTTCGCCCGCGACTCGATTGAGCATATGCCATTCCAGGATAGAAATTCCCCCTATCCATACCCATCTATTAGGAGAACCCATCAACTAACTATAAGCCGTGCTCAACAATCATGAAAACAAATGACCATCTCTTGCTTGGTGGCTCTATTCTGGCTGCTTTACTTGGACCTTCTTTTATTGTTGCGACCGGCCTATCGATTAGTACTCTCGTGCTGGCCGACCCATCAACCCCAAAAGACCTGGCTGCCCAGCTCGCCAAACAGCAACAGGAAATTCATAGATTAAAGGAGAAAATGCGGCAGTTAGAACGACTTGTGGAATCCCAGGCCAACATTATCGAGCAATTGCAAGAAAAAGCACCTGGCCAGGTTTCTGAAAGTGAAACCACATCATCAGCATCGACAAAAGAAACGGATGGCGGCATTTTGCAAGGACTCCAATTAAGTGGCTTTTTCGATGTCCATGGCTTTACCCGCGGCAACCATCAACCCAAACTTGAATTTGGCACATTTGAATTGGATTTGGAATACCATCATCCCTCTCACTTTGCCATGAATGCCGCGC
>JALSQY010000086.1 GCA_026985035.1 Methylothermaceae bacterium | reverse complement strand
ATGAAATATTCAGGCAGGGCTAAAGCCCCGATATGGCCTCCATGATCATAGCTACAGAAATGACATGTATGACTGTCTCCACTTTGCTGAAGAATGCCTAATTCGGTACTTGGGGTTAAATCTGCCTGGGAGGAAAAAACTGGATGGGGGTGATGCTGATCGGCCGCAATCACAACGTGAATGTCTGTGACCATCCATGTGGACATCCATATCGTCATAATAATGAGAAAGGCAGATAAAGACCGGTTCATACCATCATCATAGCATTTTTCCTGTATTTTCCAATGATGGATCAAGGTTTCGTTTTCCAACGATGCCAGCCAATAGAAGACTAATAAACGCCAATCCATAGCTGGCCCACTCGCCCCAATACCATTGGGCTGGATTTTTCAAGCTGTTAATCCAAAGGTTGAAATCTCCATCCACGGCATATAAACGAAATCCCAATGCAGCGAACAGAAAAAGCAATGCCAGGACAATAAGCACCGCACGCCACGGCAAAGGTTGACCGGGAGGGATGACTGGCTGCCTGCTGCCGGGGGAATGGCCGCAGATTTCATCGTGATTGTGATTGACCGCCACGCAAACCAAGTCCGTTTCCGGGGTTTCCAGCTCGAATTCCAGGGTAGAATGGTGAACGTGATAGCGTTCGGTTAGCAGGAATTTGATTCGTTGCTTGATTTCCTCGATTTTACCGGCATCGTCTGGATCGATAACCACATGAGCTTCCAAGGAGCGGCGATGTTCATCAATTTCCCACACATGCACGTGATGTAGGCTTTTTACGCCTTCCACATTTTCCAGGGTATGCACTAATTCAGCCAAATCGATATCCAGTGGCGTGCTTTGCATCAGGATACGGATTGTATGCTTGATTTCGCTCCAGCCGTGATGGAGAACATAAGCAGCGATCAATATCGTACAGATGGGATCGGCAAGGTTCCATCCATATAGCAATACCAAGGTTCCAGCAATGATTACCGCTACCGAACCGAGAGCGTCGGCAACATTATGCAGAAAAGCGGCGCGGATATTGAGACTGTGTTTCGATGCGGCGTAGGTTAACAGCGCCGTGACTATGTCGACCACGAGAGCGAAAGCGCCCACATATATCACCATCCAGCCTTCGATGGGTTGGGGGTTGAAGTAACGGACTACCGCTTCGTAGATGAGGTACAGACCGATCAGAATCAAGGAGGTGAGATTAATCAGGGCGCCAATCAATTCAGCCCGTTGGTAGCCGAAAGTGCGGGCTTCGTCCGCCGGCCGTTTGGCGATCCGGCGGGCGATCAATGCCACACCCAGAGACCCAGCGTCGGATAAGTTATGCAAGGCGTCTGCAACCAATGCCAGGCTGCCGGAAACTATGCCTCCGGCAATCTGCACCACAGTAAGGAGCAGGTTGACAAACAATGCCCAAACTAGCCGGGTTTCCCCGATGTCGGCAGCATGATGGTGGTGATGATGATTATGTCCCATGGCGGTCATGATAAACCCTTTTCATTTTGTTGCGAATACAAGGCTCTTCCGCAAGCCGCTTCCCATCATCTTGCAGCGGGCTCCCGGCACCTCGGATTCGCCGGCCCGGGACTTCTGGGCCAAGGTCGGGCCTGATGAAAGTTCTTCCGCCAAACCGATATTTCTGTGGTGGCTGAAATATCCAATGAGAAAACAGATGTGATTGTGCCCCTTATATGCCAATTCTTATGCCCGCCTGGATTCCCCTGCCTGCTTCGGGGGCGATGGTGCGGAGGAAGGAAGTGGCATTGCGGATGGTATGATCCAGCAGGTTGCTCCCCTGGACAAAGAGGGTCAGGCGGGCTTGCCGGGGCAGGGCAATGTCATATTGTCCGCCGATATTCAAACGTACATAGCCTGGCGTGGGAGCTTCCCGTCGTCCTGGATGGTTCTGGGGCTCGGCGCGGGTCAGGCGCAAGAACAAGCTGCCGGCTTCCCGTTGGTAATTGAAAGCCAGGCCGTACCTGAGGGGAGGCATTCTGGGTACATCGCCGCCACGGTCCAATCTCCCCCTCGTCAGATCGCCAAAGACGGTCAGGTCCAGATCACCCCCGGCGATGGAGAGCAGCGGCAATGTGAATTGAGCCTCGAAACCCTTGAAAACGGCATCCGCTTGCCCGGCAGTAAAGACAGGCAGTCCGGATTCCGGATCCGTGGTGCCCGTGGCGGCAAAGAAGATATAGTCATTCACCCAATAGTGGAACAGGTTGATATCCGCCTTTACCCGGTTGTGTTTGAAATGGTAGCTGAGTTCCAGTTGGTGGGATTGCTCCATCTTCAGGTTGGGATTCCCAATCTCGAAACTCTGGGTGGCGGTATGAACGCCAAAGGAAAACAATTCCTGGGCTTGGGGCGCGCGCTGGGTGGAGGTGAAAGCCAGGGAGAGCCGGTGGTGGTCATCGAGGTGCCAGGTGGTGCTCAAAGCACCGCTGACAGGTAAATCGTGGCGTAGGGGTTGGCCTTCGACATTCGTGGTCTGCCATTCCACCCGCATTCCCCCTTCAAAGGTAAACTTTCTCCAGGTCAATGTTTCGTCGATAAATCCGGCGTAATTGGCTGTATCGGTCCGGGGCACAATGGCTTCCTCACCAATGGCGGCCAGCCGGGAATGACGGGATTGAAACCCCAGGCTGCCGGTCAGCATTCCCCAAGGGCGCTGGGTTAGCTCCACCCGGCTTTCATCACTGCGGCGGGTCCACAGCGTGCCAGGTTCACCATTTTCAATTTCCACATGACGGTAATCCGTATGGCCATAGGCCAGACGCAGGCTGCCGGCGCCCGGGAAGGGATCGAACCATTCGCCGCGAAGATCGTACCGGGTTTGTTTGAGATCAATATCGACATTGGCGCCATCGAAAGTAGGGACGCCATATTTGTGTTCCAACCGGTTGACCGCGGCACCCACAAAGCCTTGCTCTCTAATCCAGGAAAGACCTGCGCTTCCGGAGCGGCTGTCACCGCCGGTATGATCCAGAATTCCATTGCCGGTACGAAGATCATCGGAAGTGCGCCGCACGCCGTCGAGATGCAAGGCCAAAGGACCCCATCCGGCATCGATACGGGCGATGCCGGCGTGTTCGAGATTGGTGGAATCGAAGCGATACTGCCCGGTGAATTCCAGTGGTTGCGCGGGGAGAGATTCCGGAATCCGGCCATCGTGGACATTGATGACGCCGCCAAGCTGACCGCTGGCATAGCGCAAGGTGGATGGCCCCTGCAGCAGTTCAATCTTGCCTGCCAGAAGCGGCTCCAAGGCCACGGCATGGTCAGGACTGATCGAGGATAGATCGTTGACTCCCAGGGAGTTTTGCAGAATCCTGACCCGGTTGCCGGCTTGTCCCCGAATAACCGGCCTGCCCACGCCCGGGCCGAAAGACTGATTGATCACACCGGGTTCGTGGTTCAAGGCAGCGCCCAGGGTACTGCCATACAGCGGCTGACGGTTGTTTGTTGCCGGTTCCGCCGTGATGACCATTTCCTCCAGCACTACTTCCGCATGACTGAAGGTGCTTGCCAACAGCAAAAATATACCTGTGATTCGGGTGTTTGTTCGTGCCATTTCTCTTGTATGGTAGATTTTATTCAGACGTCATTTTTTTCTGTGGAAAATAAAACTCAATATTTGCCCGGGAGATTGGGCCGGCTGCGGATTTGTGAAGAGTCTGACAGGGCGGTCAGGTCAGATACTTGATGGCGGCAACCACCAGACCGCCAACGGTGAGGGTGGTGGCGAAGGACCACTTCATGAAACGGTCGAAGCGCTCAGTCAAGCGTTCGAACCGCAGGTCGATTTGCTCGAAGCGTTTCTCAACTTGTTCGAAGCGCCTGTCAATCTGTTCGAAACGTTTTTCAACCTGCTCGAAACGTTTGTCCACCTGCTCGAAACGTTTCTCCATCAGATGGAAACCCTGCTCCATCAATTCCCGCTGGTGCTTGAGCTCCTCCTCGACCCGCACCATGCGCTCTCGCAACTCCAGGTCGTAGCGGACCATGCCAGCAGGTATTCTGGCCTCGACCTCTTCTCGGATCAGGCGGCGGATCTGTTCGATGTCTTCGTTGGCAAGGGGCATGGGTGATCTATGGCGTTCAATAACAACACCAATTATATCCCAGGGCGGCTTGTCTTCAATTCGGTTACACTACATAACTACTGGTTCAGTCAGTATTTCTTTTGGAATAGCATTGAATCTGAGGTGAAGTCATGCTCAACGAAGAGACAGCCCAGGCGTTTGCCCGGGAATGGATCGCCGCCTGGAATGCCCACGACCTGGAGCGGATTTTGTCTCACTACGCCGAAGATATCCGCGTCACCTCTCCTGTCGCCGCCAGGCTCACCGGTGGCGCCGAGGTGTCGGGAAAGCAGGCGCTGCGGGATTATTTCGCCGCTGGACTGGCTTACTATCCCGACCTCCATTTCCAATTGGAAGCCGTCTTTGTGGGCGCCGACAGTCTGGTGCTCAGTTACCTCAATCAAAACGGCGCGCGGGCGGCGGAAATGATGGTGCTCAACGGGGAAGGAAAAGTGGTCAGGATGGTGGCTCATTATGCGTGACACCTTGCTCCGGGACCTCGAAGCCATGGTTATGTGCCACGGCCCC
>JALSQY010000085.1 GCA_026985035.1 Methylothermaceae bacterium | reverse complement strand
GAAAAATTATTAGAAACTCTGCGTCCTCTGCGTCTCTGCGGTGAAACTCCATGAAATTTAAGCACATAAAATGGCTGGGTTTGTCCGCGGCCATTATCGTGCTGGACCAGCTCACCAAGTGGTGGGTGGTGGCAACGTTGCGGTTGCACGAGTCGATCCCCGTGTGGCCATTTTTCAATCTGACTTATGTCCGTAACACCGGCGCGGCATTCAGTTTTCTGGCGGGCGCGGGCGGATGGCAGCGTTGGTTCTTTTTGGTACTGGCGGTCACTGCCAGCCTCGCCATTTTGATCTGGCTGTGGCGTTTGAAGGACGACGAAGTTGTCACCGCCGCTGGACTGTCCCTGGTCCTGGGGGGGGCGTTGGGAAATTTCATTGACCGAGCCGCTTACGGCTATGTAATTGACTTTCTGGATTTTTATATTCAAAACTGGCACTGGCCTGCGTTTAACGTCGCCGATTCAGCCATCACCTTGGGGGTTGTCTTGCTTCTGTGGGATGGTTTCAGACGGCGCGAACACTTGATCGAAGAAGAGGGAAAACATGGCGGTTGACGCAAAAAAACGGCAGAAAAAACTGCAACGCAAAGCGCAAAAGCGCAAGCAGAAGGTAACGGCGAAGAATAAAGGCCAGGCCAAGGGCCTGCGGCCGGAGAAATACCTGGAATACCCGATCATGGAGTGCCTGATGGGGGACAGCTTGCAGAAGGTGGGCATGGGCAGTGTCTTGCTGGCCCGGGAGACGCCCTACGCAGAAGTGGCAGTCAGCGCCTTCGTGGTGGATATTTATTGCCTGGGCGTCAAGGAGGCTTTTTTTACGGTCATGAAAAAGGCCGATTATGTTTCCAAACTCAAACCCTTATTGACCAAAACCGATGAAGAACAGGCCATCAAGGAAGTCGATCCCTGTTGCGCCAGAAAGCTTTTGCAAGGAGCCCAGGCCTATGCGGAAACGCTGGGGTTTGAACCCGCCGATGACTACTGGCGGGCGGAAAAGCTGTTCGGCGATGCCGATGTGGCCAGTTGCGAGACCGAGTTTGAATACGGCCGCGAAGGCAAGCCATGCTACATTCAGGGCCCCAATGACGATATGAAAACCGTCCGCTACGTGTTGCAAAGATTACAGGAGCGCTTCGGAGAAGATGGCTTTGACTATGTCATTGAAATTGACGGCGAACAACAGGCCAGCCGTCCTGAATTGTTGGATGAGCCCTAGCCTGGCTATTTCACCAGCCGGCTTTGGGCCTCTGGATAAATCACGGTGATTCATGACAAAAGACAAAAGCCATTTTGCCCCCGGCCCTGGCTGGTCCAGGCGCGCCTGTCCTGCGCCATCATCCGGGATGCTGATGAAATATCCGGGCTAGAAAGGTTATCAAGGCAGCAGGCCTGAATCAGGATTCTTGAGATTTGGCATGGGCCTTAAGTGCATTAAAAGGTCGGCGGATGAATTTTTTGCTTGACATTCCCCCCCCCCCCCGTGAAACATAATCATAACGCGTGTAGACAACATGGAAAGGAGGGCTAAATGGTTATTTCACGCGTTTTACGATTATTATTCTCATCTTTTCTGCCGATCATCACTTGTTTTGTTCATGCGGCAGATTTTCCCCCGAGATTGGAGGGCTATGTTGATTCTCGGAGTGTTTGGCAGCCAGAACCCGATGGTGTGACCCGTATTCCGGTGTGCTGGATGAATCCCGATGCTGTGCCACAGCATGAACGGAGGTGGGTAAGGGATGCGGTACGTAGAACATGGGAGGCTGCGTCGTTGGTGCGTTTTATTGGTTGGAGAACTTGTCCACAGAGGCCTGAAGATTTTCATGGTGTTTTTATCGTAATTGGGACAAGTGGCTATACAGCAGCGAATACTGTGGTCGCGCCTCTACCTCGTCGGAGGATGTATCTGCCTTTTTCTGGACCTGCAATAGCAGGAGATCCTGGCCTGTTGTTTGGGGGGCACTGTAATTATCTACAGGATATTACCCGCCAAGAATGTATAGAAAACGTGGCTGTGCATGAGTTCGGCCATGCTTTAGGTTTTTATCACGAACAAATGCGGGAAGATACCGAAAGAACAGTAGCAGATTTACATTGTAATCTTGAACCCGGGTTTCGGGATGGAGGTGCGGATACGTATGTCGGGCCGTGGGATGAAGAATCTATAATGAGTTATTGTAAAGTGAATCCCAATTATCAAGGCTATCTAAGCCGAATTGATACTTATATGGTTCAGGCATTTTACGGTAATACACCTAAATATAGCAATGATACGCATATAGTGGAAATACCAGTGGTGATCGCGACTGGTGCGGGTCGGTATGCAGCTCGGCTTGAACCTATCGGCAATAACCGTTGGCAGGTGGAAGGTCTTCGCAGAGTTAGTGGAAATTCCGTACCCATGGCCAGATTTTCAAATAATACGTTGACTCTTCCGTTTGTTGCTGTCTATCAGTTAGAACCAGTGATTGTTGGTTATGACAGCCAGGACAATCCCGTTTATGGTGATACTCAACAAGAAAATATTATTGGCTTTTATCAGGCCTCGTTGCGCCGGGAAACCAATGGTACGTTTAGATTGATTTCGGTGGCACCGTTGCCTGGTCAGGACTAGTTTTTTTGATGAATGGGCATTAATTCTCTCGAGGCTGGGAGAATTCTCCGGCCTGGGGAGGAAACAAATACAATCAGGAGAAATAGGACATGTTGAAATGCAAATTCTTTTGCTTCAGGAGCACGATTTTAATATTACTGTCGGTTCCTTTTGCGGGAAAATGTGATGAAAGGACAATTTACCATATCGAATCCGGAGACAAACCTGCACGGGTTATTATCCCGAAAGTGTATGTGAAAGGCTCCGATGCGCTTTACAGCGCTGAATTGGCAAGGGACCGGGACAAACCTTCGGTATTTTATTTAAAAGAGGTTTCATTTAAGGGAAATGAGCGGGAAATCTTTAAAGATATCTCACCTCCGCCTCTTCCTTCTTCCGGTGCCGTGGTTTACGGGGTGAGCGTGACATTGAATGATATCTTTCCTCCTGTTTATTATCATGATGGGTTTGTCGCGGTTCTTTTGGACAGCGGCGGTGGAATATACAAAATCACAGGACTGGACAAGCACGGATTTTATCAAATGGAAGCCGAGCCTGGTGATTACCGGTTTTGCATTGACAGAGAATGGAAACCAGGGAAATCAATCACACCGGAAGACAGTAATTGCCGGGAAATCACTCTTGAAGATCAAGGAAGGCTGCGTTGTGACGGAATGTTGATAGCGGGTAGTTCACAAGCCTTTCCAGGTATTGAATGCAAACAGGAAGAGAACTAGTTGCCAGAAAATGGAATCAAATTTCGGTTGATTTTCAAATAAAAACATTGATTCCCATTTTTCCTGTATCTGGATCACAATGAGATTTTTGCCTGAATATGGCGCTACTATCCCGGGAATGCGTGATATTCAGGCATGTTTATATGGGACGGGGACCAGAAAATGGACATGAATTCAGCCACGGATCATTTTCATGCCTGCGTTTGGATCAACGGGGAAATTCCGGCGCTGCCGGGATAAGATTTGGGCCGGGGTCAGAATGGATCTTGCCCTTTGTCACGAATAAACATGTTTCTGTTTATACCTCAGTTGCTTATCCATAGGCCCAAAGCCGGCTGGTGAAATATCCGGGTTAGGCTAGTGCGGGAATCCAATCCCCGTAAGGAGCCTGTAAGTCCCAGCTGCCCGGATTTCATGCGGTTGCACCGGGGCACCCAACTTCGACAGTTACCCCCAAATCTAAACTGATCGACCCACGGATTCATGCGCTTTGCAGCGCTTTTTTGGGGCTTATTCCTGTAGTGCCACGTATATTCCATATAGATATTTACATGATTTATATATGTCAATATAATGTCGTGCCATGTATATCCGCGTATCCAACTCTGGTGGTCGAAAATACCTGCGCCTGGTCGAGTCCTACCGGGATGAATCCGGCCGGGTGCGCCAACGTCACATTGCCCAGCTGGGCCGTCTGGATGAACTGGAGGAAAAACAGATCCAGAGCCTGATCAACAGTCTCCGAAGATTCACCAGCGACACCCCTCCTGAAGACGGTGAGAAGGTCACCCCGCAGTTCCAGCGCGCTCTGGAGGTGGGGCCAACTTGGCTGTTGACCGAATTGTGGGAAACTTTAGGACTGGGACCGATGCTCCTTCAGGCACTGCGTTCCGGCCGGCGGGTGTTCGACGTGGAGGCGGCGGTCCGGTTGATGGTGTTCAATCGGTTGTGTGACCCCGAAAGCAAACTGGGATTGTTGCGCTGGCTTCAGCAGGTGGTGGTGCCGGGCATCGATACTTCCAGGATTTCCCATCAACATCTACTGAGGGCCATGGATGCGTTGATGGCCAAGCGGGAGGTGATTCGCAAGGCTTTGGGCAAGCGGCTGTTGCCGTTGCTGGACCAGGAGCTGTCGGTGGTGTTCTATGACCTGACCACGATCCGGATTCAGGGGGAAGGCAAGGTGGAGGACGATCTGAGGCAGTATGGCCTCAGCAAGGAGCTGAAAGGCCCGGCGCGTCAGTGTGTGCTGGGATTGATCCAGACCGCCGACGGGTTGCCCCTGGACTTTGAGTTGTTCGAGGGCAAT
>JALSQY010000084.1 GCA_026985035.1 Methylothermaceae bacterium | reverse complement strand
GCCGCGATAGATTCCAGCCACTAGATAAGCGTTAATGCTTGCCCAAAGAAGCTTTTCGCTCTAGCCCGGATCGGCCACCAAGCCCTCAGAGAGACGTTTACGGGGTTTCAGCTACTCTTCGACCCTAAGGAGCCTTTAATTAAGTCAGAGGCTCCTTAAAAGAGTTCTCTTTCGAACCCTTCATCTTGCTCTTCTCTAAAAAATAGCCGTAGAATCCTTATGTCATCGATTAATCCTCAGGATTGCCCAAATCTCAACATGGACCTGTCCGTCATCATCCCAGTCCGCAACGAATCAGGCAACATTCTGCCCATGGCGGCAGAAATGTGCGCCGTGCTGGAAAACCGTTACGATTATGAAATCATCTATGTGGACGATTTCAGTACGGATACCACAGCGGAGGAACTTTTACTGGCGGCCCGGCAATACCCCAAGCGCCTGCGGATTCTGCGGCACGCATCGCCTTATGGGCAGAGTAGCGCCCTACTGACCGGGGTCAAGGTGGCCCGGGCGCCCATTATCGTCACCCTGGACGGCGACGGTCAAAACGACCCGGCCGATATTCCCGCATTAGTGGAGCGGCTACCTGCCACCACGGTCCCCGGACACGTGTGGCTGGTGATTGGCTGGCGCAAAGAACGCCAGGACAACCTGGTGCGGCAATTTTCCTCGAAAATAGCCAACGCTGTTCGCAGCCGCCTGTTAAAGGATGCCACGCCTGACACCGGCTGCGGCTTGAAGGTATTCCACCGTGAAGCCTTCCTGGCATTGCCACATTTCGACCACATGCACCGTTTCCTGCCCGCCCTTTTCCAACGTGCTGGCGGGAAAGTCATGTCGATACCGGTCAATCACCGGCCACGCCAATACGGCAAGAGTAAATACGGGATTGGCAACCGGCTGTGGGTAGGCCTGACCGATTTGGCCGGCGTGCTTTGGCTGATGCGCCGCCCCTGTCACGCCAAAACACGCGAAATCCAATGAATCTTCAGCGTCCCTGGCGGCTGATTCTCCCCGGTGCCGGAGCCCTGCTGCTGATCAGTGCCGTGGGATGGAGCCTTCACAACACCCTCGATAAAACCTGGATGGATGCCACCATCCGGGGTCATGGTCTCGCTGGCGAGCTCCTTTTTCTGATCACCGCCGCGCTGGCGGTGGCAGCGGGCATGTCCCGGCAACTGATCAGTTTCCTGGGCAGCTATGCCTTCGGGCTCGGCCCCGGTTTCGGTTTGGCGCTCGCCGCGTCAACAGCCGGCTGCATCCTTTCGTTTTACCTGGCCCGATGGCTTGGCCGTCATTGGGTAATACAACATTATGGGCAAAAAACAAAACGAATTGACGATTTTCTGCACCGGCATCCTTTTACCATGACATTGATCATCCGTTTGTTCCCCGTGGGCAGCAATTTGATGGTCAACCTGGCAGCCGGGGTCTCCAGTATCCCCTTTTGGCCGTTTCTTTTTGGCTCGGCCCTGGGATACATTCCCCAAACCGCCGTTTTCGCCCTCATCGGCAGCGGCATAACCGTCAATTCCAGCCTGCGCGTCGGTTTGGGCTTAGGACTATTTCTGATTAGCGGGCTCCTCGGCCTGTCGCTTTATCTCCGCTGCCAAAATAAAAACCAGCCCTCTTCCCAATGAACCCCACTACCCAGCGCGTGTTGCTTTGCTTGTTGTGGGGCAGTGTCCTGACCGTTACGCTCGCCACCCGGCCACTGTTACCCCTGGTGGAAGGACGCTACGTATCCGTGGCTTGGGAGATGTGGAGCCGGGGTGACTGGCTGGTTCCCTACCTCAATGGGGAGCCCTATCCCCATAAACCACCACTGCTTTTCTGGCTGATCCATGGCGGATGGTGGCTGTTTGGCGTCAACGCCTGGTGGCCAAGGCTGGTCAGTCCCCTCGTGGGTTTATTGTGCTTGGGGCAGAGCGCCTTATTGGCCCGTCGGCTATGGCCTGGCCACCGAGAGATTGCCCAATATGTCCCTTGGTTACTGTTTGGCACTTTGTTCTTCACATTTTTCTATACCTTGGTGCAATTCGATCTTTTAGTAACCGCTTGCACTTTGCTGGGATTACTTGGCCTGCTCCAAGCGGCGCAAGGAAAGCTCTATGGATTCAGCCTCTTTGGACTTGCCATCGGCTTGGGGGTGCTCGCCAAGGGACCCGTCATTCTATTGCACTTACTTCCGGCGGCACTGTTGACGCCCTGGTGGACCAGTCAGGGCCGCTGTCCACAATGGTATCTCGGGCTATGTCTGGCGTTGCTTGGCGGCACCATGATAGCGCTGGCCTGGGCGGTTCCAGCAGCCTACAGCGGAGGAGAAGCCTACCGGCAAGCGATTTTCTGGAAACAAACCGCAGGCCGGGTAGTCAACGCCTTTGCCCACCGGCACCCCTGGTGGTGGTATCTGCCCATGCTGCCGTTATTACTCGCGCCCTGGGTATGTTGGCCAACCCTCTGGAAGCGCCCAATAGCATCTCCTCACCGGTACCCTTTGGCCTTTCTCGCTGCCTGGTTGGTGCCGGTTTTTATCGGCTTCAGCCTGGTCAGCGGTAAACAATTGAAATATTTATTGCCCTTACTGCCGGGAGCCACTTTATTATTCGCCGCTATACTCGGTTCACGGAAACAGCCCGCAATAGCCTCCCGGGCGCCGGCATTCTATGTTGGCATCACTGGGTTGTTTTTCATCTTGCTGCCGCTGGCGGCAACGCATCTTGGGTTGCCACGGCTGACCACCCTGCCGGTTTGGCCGGGGGTTCTGCTGATCCTTACTGGCGCGATAGGCTTGCGGTTCTGGCGTCCTTTGAAGCTTGCCCAAACAATACGCGGCATGGCTGCCGCATCAGCGCTGATCATCGTGGTGGCCCACTTGGGGCCCATCCGCGCCCTGGCACCGGCTTATGACGCGACGGAGATCGCTGCCAACATTGCCAGATTCCAAAAAGCCGGGATCACCGTCGCCCACGCAGGCAAATATCACGGCCAATTTCATTTCCCCGGCCGTCTGCGCCGACCACTGGTGGTCGTCCCTGTATCTGGGATCAAAACCTGGGCAAAACAGCATCCCAAAGCAGTCATTGTCGTCTATCGCAACCGCTTTTCTCCACCACTGCCCACGGAAGGGGCCCTTGGGGCATGGGATTATCGCGGGCACACACAAAACCTGATGTTATGGCGGGCGCCGGCCTTGGCCAAGGTTTTGGACAACAGACGATAGAAACAGGAATCGACAGGGCTATTTTTCCACATTCAATAAAATTTCCTTGGCGCGATTGATTTTGGCAGCCAGGTAATCCGAACCTCCCCGGTCAGGATGGACTTTTTGCATCAACCGGCGGTGGGCAGCGATAATTTGTTCGCGGCTGGCGCCCGGTTCTAGTCCCAGCAATTGATAGGCCTCTTCCACCGAGTCCGGTGCATTTGCCTTGGACCCTTTTGAGCCGCTTTGATGATTTCCACCGTAGGCACCTTGCTGTCGCCAAAAATGCAGTATCACTGGCAGAAGACGAGGCAGATAATAGGGTAGGGCCCGCGCCAACACCGCCAACGCAGCACCAATCAAGGGAAACAGCCAATTCTTGGCAAGTACGGCAAGGAGAATCAAAGCGGCAATCACCAGCCAGCCGCCACCGCCTCGCAATTTTTGAACTACCTCTTTAGGAGGAACCCGGCTGAACCAGCGCAGTCCCCACCACAAAAGGGCAAGAAGGGCGAAAAGCAGCACAATTCTAATCATAACGTGTCTCTCGATGATAGGGAGCCATGGCATTACGCTCTTCCTTACGTACTTGATGGCGTCCTATGGAAAGAAGGGCGCAATACGCCATTGCGGTATATTGCTGTATATGGAAATGAAGCCACCAAATCCGAATAGGCATGATTCATAATACTGTTGAACAGTTTTCACGGGTTTTCGTTCCTTGGCCTCTCCGTAGGAATGCGATAGTATCGCCCAGATGAAATTCATGCGCATGTTCTATTTTTTGGTGTGGACGATTTTGTCGTTGACCTTGCTCGCCGCCTGCGAAGGCCCGCTCAACAGCCCTTACCCGGCTTCGGAAAAATACCAGAATATTTATTATTCTTCTTTCTCCGAGCGCCCCAAACACCTCGATCCAGCGGTAGCCTACAGCAGCGATGAATACCGTCTGATCGCCCAAATCTACGAACCGCCATTGCAATATCATTATTTGAAACGCCCCTATGCCCTGGCGCCGCTGGCCGCCGCGAACATGCCGGAGGTGAACTACTACGACGCCCAGGGAAAACCCCTTCCCGCTGACGCCCCGGTTGGCAGTATCGCCTTTAGTGAGTACATCATCACCATCCAAAAAGGCATCCGATTCCAACCCCACCCAGCATTTGCCAAAAATAAAAGAGGCATCCTACTTTACCACCGCTTGACCCGGGATCTGCTGGGCGATATCCGTACACCCATGGATTTCCCCAATCTCGGAACCCGGGAATTGACCGCCAAAGATTTCATTTATCAAATCAAGCGTTTGGTTCACCCGCAACTGCATTCACCGATAGCCGGATTGATGAAGCAACACATCGTAGGCCTGGCCGAATTCGCCGATGCGATGGCAATGCGCTATGAACAGGAGGGCTCCGATGCTTTTTTCGATCTCCGTCCCTATCCGCTGAAGGGTGCCAAACAAATAGACCGCTATCGTTACAGCATCAAGATTCACGGCAAGTATCCGCAATTTTCGTACTGGCTGGCCATGCCATTCTTCGCCCCCATGCCTTGGGAAGCCGACCGGTTTTATGATCAAGCCGTTCTCAAGGAACGAAACTTGACGCTGGACTGGTATCCGGTGGGCACCGGCCCTTACATGCTGGTGGAAAACAATCCCAACCGGCGAATGGTGCTCAAAAAGAATCCCAACTTTCACTTAGAAACCTATCCCCACGAAGGAGAGCCCCAAGACCGTGACAAGGGACTGCTCGCAGACGCCGGCAAGCCGATGCCTTTCATCGATGAAGTGAAATACATCCTGGAGCGGGAATCCATCCCGGCCTGGAATAAATTTCTCCAAGGCTATTACGAAGCCTCCGGCATCGGCTCGGACAGCTTTGAGCAAGCCATCCGCTTCGGCAACCAGGGACAAGCGGAACTGACAGATACCTTGAAGGAAAAAGGCATTCGTCTGGAAACCGCCGTCGCCCCTTCCATTTTTTACTTGGGATTCAATATGCTGGACCCAGTCGTCGGCGGACTTGCAGAGAATAAAAAGAAATTGCGGCAAGCCATTTCCATTGCCATCGATTACGAAGAATATATTTCCATCTTTATGAACGGCCGTGGCGTCGCCGCCCAAGGCGTATTACCACCCGGAATCTTCGGTTACCGCTCCGGCCCCCAAGGGATCAATCCCTACGTCTACCGCTGGGAAAACAACCGGCCGGTTCGCAAATCCATTGAAGAGGCTCGCAGGCTGCTCACAGAAGCGGGCTACCCTGGCGGGCGGGACCCAAAAAGCGGCCAACCGCTGCTACTGTATTTCGATACTTCCGCCTCGGGACCCGATGAAAAAGCCCGCCTCAACTGGTACCGCAAACAATTCGAAAAGCTGGGCATTCAATTGGTCATCCGCGCCACCGATTACAACCGTTTCCGGCAAAAAATCCGCACCGGCAACACACAAATATTCATGTGGGGCTGGAACGCGGATTATCCTGATCCTGAAAACTTTTTCTTTTTACTCTACAGCGCCAACGGCAAAGTCAAATACGGTGGTGAAAACGCCGCCAACTATGAAAATCCGGTATTTGACAAGCTGTTCCTGCAAATGCGCAACATGGATAATACCAAAGAGCGCCTGGCATTGATTGCCAAACTCCAGGATATCGTCCGCCGTGACGCGCCTTGGGTATTTGGCTTTCATCCCAAATCCTTTTCCCTCTACCATCAATGGCTCCATAACGTAAAACCCAACATGATGGCCAACAATGCTCTCAAATACATGCGCCTGGAGCCCCTTCCCAGAGCAACTTTAAGGGAGCTATGGAATCAGCCGGTATGGTGGCCGTTAGGATTGCTTTTTGCATTTTTGGTGTTAGCCGTATTACCCGCCTATTTGAGTTACCGGCGGAGAATGCAGGCGAAAGCCCTGGAGAACGAATAAAAATGGCAATATAATCCCGGAAACCGATCATCTTGACAAGCTGCTTGGCCACGCAACCCTGGGAATTGGCGATTTGATTCTGACCGAGGTCCTGCAAGGTTTCCGCTATGATAAGGATTATCTGATCGCCAGGGAACTGGTGGAATCGCTCACCTTTTACCGCTTGTCAGGGCAAGATATCGTCATCAAGAGCAGGGATTACCGTGAGAAAAACCATTGTTGTGATCATCGCGACTTTTTGCATTGAAAATAATCTTCCGCCTTTGCATGCGGACAAGGATTTTGATCCTTTTCACCGGCACCTTGATTTACTTTCGGTAATATAGCCGACCATTACCCATGACAGCCTACCTCATCCGCCGTCTTCTCTATGCCTTCCCCATTTTGATCGGCGTCAACCTGATTACCTTTTTGCTCTTTTTCGTTGTCAATCCGCCCGATGACATGGCCCGGATGCAGCTGGGTCATAAGTACGTCACCCAAGAAGCCATCGACAAATGGAAGCACGAGCGCGGTTATGACTTGCCTTTGTTCTACAACAAACAAGCCGAAGGCATAAAAACCATTACCCAAACCATTTTCTACCAGAAATCCCTCAATCTGTTTCTGTTCCGCTTCGGGCGCTCGGACAGCGGCAGAAACATCGGCGCCGACATCCGGGAAAGGATGTGGCCTTCACTGGCGATTGCGGTTCCTTCTCTGTTCCTGGGGCTGGCAGTCAATATCACCTTCGCCCTGCTGCTGGTTTTCTTCCGGCGCAGCTATCTGGAAACCGCCGGTGTGACCGGATGTGTCATCCTTATGTCCATCTCCGCTCTGTTCTACATCATCGCCGGCCAGTATGTATTCGGGAAATTGATGCGGCTGGTGCCCATCTCCGGTTATGAAAGCGGTCTGACCGCGATCAAATTCGTGATTTTGCCAATATTGGTCGGCGTAGTTTCCGGCATCGGCTCCGGCGTGCGCTGGTACCGCACCTTGTTTTTGGAAGAAATAGAAAAAGATTACGTCCGCACCGCCCGGGCCAAGGGACTGTCGGAACCCCTGGTGCTTTTCCGCCACGTACTACCCAATGCGATGATTCCCATTCTCACCGGGGTCGTGGCCATTTTACCCCTCCTCTTCATGGGGAGTTTGCTGACCGAGTCATTCTTCAGTATCCCGGGACTGGGAAGCTACACCATCGAAGCCATCAACCGGCAGGATTTCGCCATCGTCCGGGCGATGGTGTTTTTAGGATCGGTACTCTACATTCTGGGGCTGCTGCTGACAGATATCTCCTACACACTGGCGGATCCGCGGGTGCGCTTGCAATGACCCCAGTGATTCTATGGACCGACGCGTTACTGTTCTTGCTGGTTGCCGCCATTGTTGTCCTGGTGCTGTACGCCCGCAACCAGGAACACTTGCGCCGCCCGTGGCGGAAAATTCTGCGCGACCGCAAAGGCATGGCGGCGCTGATAATTCTCACGGCTTTCACGGCCATCGGGTTGCTGGATTCCGTGCATTTCAGGAGTGACGGCGGAGGCGAGGTGGTCAGTCTGTTCGACATCTGGGTCACGCCTTTAAAGACCAGAACGGAAAAAACCTATTCGGCCCCCTTCGCCACCCATCTCTATACCAAAGAATATATGACTTTACCCGACGGCAGCCGCCAGTGGCGCTACCCACGCTTGGTTTATGGCGGCGCCCATCTGTCAAATCCGGCTGAGAAATGGCGCGACATTACCATGACCGCATTCACCGGTATCATCAAAGGCTTGGGGCTTGGAGCATTCTTCATGTTGCCGCTCTATCTTTTCAGGCAAAAGAAACCTTCCTGCTCCGACGTTCCCTGGGGCACTTTCTCGACAACGGTGATTTTCTTATCGGTTTTTGGCTTTACCCTGGCCGAACTGAGCCTCAAATACCACGTCCTGGGTACCGATAAGGTCGGAGAAGACGTCCTCTATCAAACCTTGAAAAGCATCCGCACCGGGCTCGTCATCGGCACCTTGACAACCCTTGTGATGCTGCCCTTTGCCCTGATGCTCGGGGTCTTGGCAGGTTATTTCCGGGGCTGGATAGACGATCTCATTCAGTACACCTACACCACTTTGAACTCCATTCCCGGCGTTCTTCTTATTGCCGCTTCCATCTTGATGATTCAGGTGTATATGGCGGCCCACGAAGATCAATTTGCCAATCTGGCCGTTCGCGCCGATATGCGGCTTTTCTTTTTGTGCTTGATTCTCGGCATCACCAGCTGGACCGGTCTATGCCGGCTGTTGCGCGCGGAAACCCTAAAGCTCAGGGAGTTGGAATACATCCAGGCGGCACGGGCGCTTGGCGTTTCTCACCCCCTGATTCTGATCCGCCATATCGTCCCCAATCTCTTTCATATCGTTTTGATTTCAGTGGTTTTGGATTTCAGCGGCCTGGTGCTGGCGGAAGCGGTGCTGTCTTACGTCAATATCGGCGTCGACCCCACCACCCAAAGCTGGGGCAATATGATCAACAGCGCACGGCTGGAACTGGCCCGTGATCCCATCGTCTGGTGGACATTACTGGCGGCGTTTCTGTTTATGTTTACTTTTGTTCTTTCGGCCAACCTGTTTGCCGACACTGTCCGTGACGCATTCGACCCCAGGAGAGCGGAAACATGACCTATTGCACCATCATTCACCGCGCTGCTCTTCCATCCGGGCAGCGGGAAAATTTGGCCAAGTCGGGTTCAATCGAGCAGGGCAACGGCTATCTTTTGCTGAGCCACCGCGATCCCTTGGATCTGGAAAACCTGCGGCAAACCCTCGGCTGCGATATCAACACCCTCCCGCTCGATTTTGACCCCAGCCAGGTCAAACTTTTCGTGACCGACCTAGATTCCACCCTCGTCACCACCGAAACCATTGACGAACTGGCGGCCATGCTCGGCCTTCGCGAGCAAGTCTCCGCCATCACCGAAAAAGCCATGGCGGGAGAGCTGGATTTCGCCGCCGCCCTCAAAGAGCGGGTCTCGCTTCTGGAGGGCCTGCCGGAAACGGTGCTGGCGCAGGTCTTTGCAGAGAAAATGACGCTGAGTCCCGGCGCCAAGGAAACCCTTGTCTGGCTCAAGCAACAAGGCATAACCATCGCCGTGGTTTCCGGCGGCTTTACCTTTTTCACCGACCGCTTGCGGCAGATCCACCCTATCGATGCAACCCTGGCCTGTCAGTTGGAAATCAAACAAGGCCGTTTGACCGGCCGGTTAACCGGCACTATCGTGGATAAAAATATCAAGGCGGCATTCCTCCAACAAATGAGCAAAAAATTGGCCATCTCCCTCCATCAAGCCGTGGCCATGGGAGACGGTGCCAATGATATCCCCATGCTGGCCATGGCAGGCTTGGGTATTGCCTATCACGGTCACGGCATCACCCGCCACCACGCCGATGTTCTGATCGACCACGGCGACTGGCGCGATGTGCGGTACTTGTTGCTGGACGGTCTAAATGACTGAGCCGCTCCTGCGCCTGGACAAGCTGACTACCCGCTTCCACCAGGCGGGACGGGAATTCACCGCGGTAGATTCAGTCAGCTTTGAAATCCAACGGGGGGAAACTTTTGCCCTAGTAGGGGAATCAGGTTCCGGAAAATCCATGACGGCTTTGTCAGTGATGCGCCTGCTGCCGCCTGACGCCAAAATCGCATCCGGACAAGCACTATTGGAAGGGGAAGATCTCTTCCAACTCACGGAATGGCAAATGAACCGGGTACGGGGAAAGCGGATCGGGATGATCTTCCAGGACCCCATGACCTCGCTCAACCCGGTCAAATCCATCGCCACCCATATCCTGGAAGCCTTGAAAATTCATTTGGGATTGACGGGCGAGGATGCCCATGCACGGTGTATCGAGTTACTACACCAAGTAGGCATTCCGCAACCGGAAAGGCGCCTGTGGGACTACCCTCACCAACTCTCCGGCGGCCAGCGCCAGCGGGTAATGATTGCCATTGCCCTGGCCGGAGAACCGGATCTGCTCATTGCCGATGAACCCACGACCGCACTGGATGTCACCATTCAGGCACAAATTCTTAAATTACTCAAAACCCTCCAAAAGCAACGGCAGATGACTTTGTGGCTCATCAGTCATGATCTTGGCATGGTAGCCGATCTCGCCGATCAGGCCGCAGTGATGCAAAAGGGCAAGATCGTGGAAATTTTCAGCAAAAGGGACGGCTCTTTATTCTCCCAGCCCAAACATCCTTACACCCGCCAATTACTGGCGGCCCTGCCCAAATTGGATAGCTGCCTTCAGCGCCAATCTGTACCCACTCCGCCTCTACTGCAAGTCAGTGACTTCCGGGTCTGGTACCCGATCCGCAAGGGGCTTTTAAAACGGGTGGCAGATTATGTGCGCGCGGTGGATGGCGTCTCCTTTACCCTCCAACAAGGTAAAACCTTGGCCTTGGTAGGCGAATCCGGCTGCGGCAAGACAACGCTGGGCAAAGCCATTCTCAAACTGATTCCCGCCACTTCCGGCCAAGTGTACTTTGATGGTCAAGAGTTGAGCAGCCTGCCCATCAAGCGCCGCTGCCGGGCCATGCAAATCGTTTTCCAGGATCCTTTTTCTTCCATGAACCCAAGAATGCTGGTAGGCGATATCATTGCCGAAGGGTTAAAATCCCTGCGCCCGGAAATGGACAGACAAGCCCGGATTGAGCGCACCGAGCAACTACTCGAGCAAGTGGAACTCACCCCCGCAGCACGGCTGCGCTATCCCCATGAATTTTCCGGCGGTCAACGCCAACGGATCTGTATTGCCCGGGCCTTGGCGGTGGAACCCCAGCTGATTATCTGTGACGAACCCACCAGCGCCCTGGATGTTTCGGTGCAAAAGCAGATCATCGAGCTTTTAAAAAGACTTCAGGAAACCACCGGAGTCAGCTATTTGTTCATAAGCCACGACTTGGCCGTGGTTGCCGAAATCGCCGACCAAATCGCGGTGATGGACAAGGGCAAAATCGTCGAGCTGGAAGAAACCCGCCAGGTCCTGTTCCATCCACAACACCCCTTCACTCAAAAATTGCTCGCGTCCTTGCCGGGCAAGCAGCTTTATCGCTCATCACAATTTTCTGGCTAGCCCGGATATTTCATCAGCATCCCGGATGATGGCGCAGGACAGGTGCGACTGGGCACCGGATTGGACCGAAAGTCATAGCGATGGCTATGGCTTGAGGGAAATTCAAGCCCAGGCGTGCCTGGACCAGCCAGGGCCGGGATAGGATTGGGGCCGGGGACAAAATGGCTCTTGCCTTTTGTCATGAATCACCGTGATTTATGTTTATACATCAGGTATTTATCCAGAGGCCCAAAGCCGGCTGGTGAAATATCCGGGCTAAGTGGAAATCCGCTTACCCACATAGACCTTCAAGCGTTGCCCGGGCTTGAGGTACTTGCCGATCTGATTGCGATTCCATTGCCGCAGCGCCTTGACACTGACATTGAAGCGCTGCGCTATCCCGGAAAGGGAGTCCCCCTTGCGGACTTTGTAGTGGACGGTACGGGTTTTCCGATTAGGCTTTTTGATCCGCTTGCCACCCTGGATTATCAAGCGCTGCCCGGGTCGCAATCTGGCGCGGGTGCTCAAGCCGTTCCAGCGGGCCAGTTGCCGGAGACTGACTCCATGGCGGCGGGCAATTTTCCACAAACTGTCGCCACGCCGAACCTGGTAAACAGTCCTGCGCTCCTTGGCACGCAATACCGGGGCTACTCGATTGAGACTGGCCAGTGAATAGGGAAGCTTGCCCGTCCTGGCCACCGGAATCATCAAGGTTCTACCCGGATGAATGATATTTCCGCGCAGATGATTGACTTGACGGATAATCTGTACCGGCGTGTCATAGCGCGCGGCAATCCGGCTGAGGGAATCACCCCGTTTTACTTTATGACGCCGCCATTGGATTCTTTGATTTTCCGGAAGCTGGGCCAGCTTTTCCTGAAACAATTCGACCTTCTCCATGGGCAATACCAGTCGATGAGGGCCTTCAGGCGCCGTTGCCCACCGCTTGAACCCAGGATTCAAGCGATACAGCTCTTCCACGGGCATTTCCGCCAGTTTGGCCGCCAGAATCAGATCCAGCTGAGACCCCACTTGCACCTCGGTATACAAAGGGTGATTCGGAATCGGCTCAAGGGCGATTTTGTATTCTTCAGCGTGGGCGAATAAATGCGCCACCGCCAATAATTTGGGCACATAGGCTCGGGTTTCTCGCGGCAGCCGCAAGTGCCAAAAATCAGTAGGCCGATGCAAACGGCGGTTGCGGCGAATGGCCCGCTTCACGGCTCCTTCTCCCGCATTATAGGCCGCCAAGGCGAGCAGCCAGTCACCATCGAAGTCTTTTTGCAGTTTATTCAGGTAATTGATTGCCGCCCGGGTAGAGGCATGCACGTCCCGGCGCAAATCAACCCACCAGTTTTGTTCCAGGCCGTAAATCCGCCCTGTGGAAGGAATAAATTGCCATAGTCCCGCCGCCCGTTGATGGGAATAGGCACTGGGCCGAAAAGCGCTTTCCACCACCGGCAGCAATGCCAATTCCCCGGGCAAACCAGCGCGTTCGATTTCTTCCACAATGGTGTACAAATAGGGTTTGGCCCGGGATTGGACCCGTTTGATATAGGAGGGATGGGCCAGATACCAGCGCAATTCCCGTTGCACTCTAGGATGCTTACTTGGTGGCAAACGGTAAAGCGAGAACAATCGATCCCATAAATTGTCTACCCTTGGAGTTTCAATAACTTGCGAGGGACGGCTTGTTTCTCTTTCCGAGAATGCTTCAAATTGGCTGACTTTAGATGTATCAGGAGTAAGTACCGGCCTGGAATCCGGAAGGGCAGTAGGTGGATATGCAAGTGCTACCGGTTTTGCTGGCTGCTGGCTACAGGCTACTACCAGCAGCGACGAAAAAGCCACTGCAGCAAGATGGTAGAATCGGTTCATAAATGGATATCCCCCAATTTAACGGCAATTGTTCTTAACTATTAGGTATTATAGGGTAACAGCAAGGTATTTGATTGCACGTGTTTTCTTTTTCCAAAAAAAATGCGAACCACTTCACACGGCAAACACTGTGCCAATGGTACCAAACCGCGCTGGGACGTAAACTGCGGCGTTTGGAGGCGGATTACCTCAGGCAATCGGTATCGGTTCCCTATTCCTTCAGGATTGTACAACTGGGATATTTAGGCTGGGAAAAGCAATATCTTGATAGCGGTTACTTGCCCCATTTCCAGGTCATCGATGATGATCCGGAACTTAAGCCTCAAGCGCCAGTCATCATTGGTCATTTGGACTCTCTGCCCATTGCTTCCGAAAGCGCCGATCTATTGATCCTCCCCCATACTTTCGAATATGTGCCAGACCAACACCAATTACTCCGCGAGGTAGAAAGAATCTTAAAGCCGGAGGGACAATTACTCATTTTGGGGTTCTATCCCTGGAGTTTTTACCGCCTTTACCGCTATATTCCAGGCAAACGGCAATATGCACCCGTGGGCGGACAGCTGATTGGGCATAATAAGCTATTGGACTGGCTGAATCTCTTAAACTTCACGGGTGAACTCAACGCCAGTTTTGACTTTCACAGCTTGCGTTATCCCTATCGTTCCGGCTTTTGCCAAGGCCGCTGCACCGCGTTGTGGTCGGTTGCCTATGCGGTCCGCGCCATTAAACGCACCTACCACGTCATTCCACTACAAACAGCACCGAGGCCCAATTTCGAGTGGGCGCCGGATATGGCAGAACCCACCATTCAAAGAAAAAAATGACTGCTCACAAAGACGAAATCGTTGAAATTTTTACTGATGGCGCTTGCCGCGGCAACCCCGGGCCCGGTGGCTGGGGAGCCATTTTGCGCTTTCGGGGAAAGGAAAAAGAACTCCATGGCGGCGAGCCTGAAACCACCAACAACCGCATGGAGTTGATGGCGGCCATCCAGGCACTGGAAGCCTTGAAACGTCCTTGCAGGGTAAGGATCAGCACCGATTCCCAGTACTTGATGAAAGGCATCACCGAATGGATGGAAAATTGGATCAAGCGGGACTGGAAAACTTCCGCAAACAAACCAGTCAAAAATATAGACTTATGGCAGCGGCTCAATGAAGCATTAAGCAAACATCAGGTAGAATGGGAATGGGTACGCGGACACAGCGGACACCCTGAAAACGAACGGGCCGATCAACTGGCCAATAAGGCCATCGACGAAATGTTGCAACCCAATCGCCAATAACCGAAAAAAACCATGCGTCAAATTATTCTCGATACCGAAACCACCGGCCTGGATCCCCAGGAAGGCCACCGGATTATTGAAATCGGCTGTGTGGAACTGATTGACAGAAGGATCACCGACCGCCGTTATCACGTCTACCTCAATCCCGACCGCGCCATCGATGGAGACGCGGTTGAAGTCCATGGAATCGACAATAACTTTCTGGCGGACAAACCGCGGTTTACGGATATTGCCGATGAATTTATCGATTTCATCAAAGACAGCGAACTCGTTATCCATAATGCACCATTCGACGTAGGCTTTATCAATGCTGAATTATCTTTGCTGGGCCCTCACTATGGGCGCCTTGAAGATTATTGTTCGATTCTTGACACGCTGATCTTGGCCAAGCGCAAGCACCCAGGCCAACGCAATAGTTTAGATGCCTTGTGCAAGCGCTATCATGTAGATAACAGCCGCCGCAACCTCCATGGCGCCTTACTGGACGCGGAAATCCTGGCCGCAGTTTATTTGGCAATGACAGGGGGGCAAACCTCATTACTACTGCTCGATGAACAAACAACCCAATATTCAAACTCCAACGAAGCTAAAAACACAACCAGCCGCCCACGTACACCGTTAACAGTAATACGCTGTCCAGAGGATGAATTACAAGCACATCAACGGCGCCTTCAGGCTATTGATAAGGCAAGCGGAGGCAACTGTCTCTGGCTTAAGAAAAATTGAAATCACGCTATGTCAAATAAGTGTTAAAGCAATAATTTAGACTAGCTCAAAACAGCAGTTTACGATATGCTATTCGCTTTCCCGGAGAGGTGGCTGAGCGGTTGAAAGCACCGGTCTTGAAAACCGGCGAGGGGCGACCCTCCGTGGGTTCGAATCCCACCCTCTCCGCCAGTATTTTAAAAAATTAACCGCCTAGCTTGGCATTCTTTGTATATGATTAGAGTACTACTTGCTGACGATCACGAACTGGTTCGAAGTGGCATTGAACAATTACTCAATACTGATCAAGAAATCGACGTCGTAGGGGTTGCTTCCACGGGAGAAGAAGCACTCAACAAGGTTGAAGATCTCAAGCCGGATATCGCCGTTATCGATGTCAACATGCCTGGCATGGGGGGACTGGAAACCTGTCATAAGCTTCAACGCAAACATCCAGAAATCAGACTCATTGCCATCAGCGTTTACAACGATGGCCCTTTTCCTCGTCAGCTCCTGGACGCAGGTGTCGCAGGTTATATCTCAAAAAATTGCCCTACAGGCGAAATGATTCATGCGATCAAAGCGGTTTATAGCGGCGAACGCTATCTCAGCGGCGATGTCGCCCGCAACATCGCTCTTGGTAGCGCCAAAAATGGCAAGTCCTTGTTTGACAGCCTCTCCTCCAGGGAAATGGAGGTCACGATGCTGACCTTGCAAGGAAAGTCTATTCAGGAAATTGCCGAAATTCTAGCGTTAAGCCCCAAAACAGTATGCACTTATCGCTATCGTATTTTTGAAAAGCTGGGTATCAAAAACGATGTAGAATTGACCCGCTTAGCAAGTAAATATGGCCTGACTTAACAACAAAAGAAGCATTCAGCCACTCACCCAAGCGGTAATACTTGCAACCAAAAATCAGTTAATTTGCACTTAAAGACTTTGACAGGACGAATTACTTTTCGTGGTCGTCAGATAAAATCTATATAATACCCATCCAAGCCTCGGTGGTGGAATTGGTAGACACACGGGACTTAAAATCCCGAGGGGGAAACCCCGTGACGGTTCGAGTCCGTCCCGAGGCACCATCTCATACCTTCAGCGGAATCAGGCACACACTATGACTCTTCAAGTAAAAGATATCATGGAAACCCGGGTGGTCTCGGTACCTCCGGATATGACGCTAGATCAGTTTGAAGAATTCCTCACCATCCAAGGTATCGACGGCGCGCCCGTTCAGGAGGAAAGCGGGGAAGTGATTGGAATCGCTTCAAAAACCGATGTCATCCGGGCACTTCGTTTTCAAGAACGCGAAGCCTTTGAGCAATTGACCGGACAAAACATCACCGTCGCCGATATCATGACCAATGAAGTTATTTTCGTGCCCCCGGACCTTTCCGCTAGAGAAGTGGCGGAAATCATGATCGAAGAAGGCATTCACCGGGTGCTGGTGGGAGATAAACATAATGTCCGGGGAATTATCACTGCCTTTGATTTATTGGGCTTGGTGCGGTAATCGATTGATACTCTCACTCACCATATAAATCTCTCAACCTTCCAGTTCCAATCCCAGGGGATTTTCAGGGTCAATGCCTGGCATAAAAGGAATCCGCCGGTCTTGATCGGTGACCTGGTAAACCAATCCTAACCAATTATTGAATACCGCCTTGGCCGTATCGCGCCAAGTATTGTCCAGCAGAGGCACAAGCGCCTGTTCGGGAAAATCCGCCGGCGTGCGACCACTGCGTTTGGCATTTTCGATTTCCAGGCGGTATGCGCGTAAGATTTGCCGGGCTTTAGGTGCAAAGTAATTGTCCGGAAAAGGCGGATAATCATCTCTTTCCCCGAAATAAAACCGCAAAATTTCCCGCTTGTATTCTTTCATCAAACTGATGGTGTCATATTCGGGATGACCCTGAAAATACACTACCCGCAACAAATCCCGGCTGACCGCCAAATGAACACCGGCTATTTCACTTTCCACCAGGACCTTCAAGCCCTTTTGCTGCAAATCTTTTGCAAACAATTCATTGTAACGGGAATGGGGAACGTCAAAGCGGGTATTGATATCCGCCACCAGGGGATGACGGGGCTGAACCACCCGATGAGGATAGACCCCCCACCGTTTTTCAGGCAAGCGGGTACGTTGAATGCCGTGACAATATTGCACCAAGGCATGAGTCGCCAGGCAAGAACAAAGGATGGAGGTCACATTTTTCTTGGCCCAGTCGAAGACTTCGGTCAAAGGTTCCCAGAAAGGCTCTTGGGCAATATTGGGGTGGGTAACGTTGGCGCCGCTGACAATCAAGGCATCCAGGCCTTGCTCACGAACCTTATCGAACGATTCGTAATATTGCTCGATGTGCGCCCTGGCTTCCGGGCTTCTTTCCAGACCCTCGATGGTAAAGGGGTGGACGTAAAATTGAACAATTTGATTGCACGCGCCCAGAAGCCTGAAAAATTGCCGCTCGGTGGCTTCCAGCGCCTTGTCCGGCATCATGTTGAGCAAGCCAATATGAAGCTCGCGAATATCTTGGTGGCGGGCATAATCGGGAGGCAAAATCTTTTGCCCTTCATTTCTGAGGCGTTCAAAACTGGGGAGGGGGGTATGGGCAACTAATGGCATTTTTTGGATCTCATCCCGTCTGCCGGACAGGTATCTGAGTGGCGATGGCATCGGCCACCAATTCAAGAAAATCTTGTTCATCCCGGAGCCGGTTGATTTCTCCAGCGTCCACCGTATAGCCGTACTGATCGGCTATGTGTTGATAACGGGGCAACCGGGAGCGGAACAAGCGGGGAAACACCCAGGTGACAAACTCGTCCGGGGGGATTTGTTCCGGCGTCTCATAGCCTCTCTCCTGCATAAACAAGGGCAGTTGCTGATCCAAAAACTCCTCCCGGTAATATAACGGCTTGGGAATTTGTTTGGCCCGCTCAATCAAGGTTTGCTCCAACTGCGGCGTGGTTTTGATGTAAATGATCAGCGTGTGGCGGGCCAGAGTATCCAATACCTTTGGCTCGTCCAGCTCGCAGACACTCCCGCCGGCATCATTGAGAAAGTGTCTGTAGCCATAGATATCCTCCGCCTTTTCGATAAAAGCAGGGACATCGAGCATGGCGGCAATTTCAGCTTGCCGGTGCAAGGCTTGACGGCGCTTGAACTCTTTCAGTGGCAACCCCCCTTGATGAGGATCGCCGATTTTTCCGAGAAAAGTAGCGATAGGAGCGAGATTGTTCACGGTGATATTACTGCAAATGTAGATGGAGTCCGATCGCAGCAAATCCCGCAAGAAAGGCACCTGCATCGCCTGGCGCTTGATATTGTCCAGGATGGGTTCTTCCAGGTACTTGGTACCAATCCGGTAATCGCCAGAGTAATGAAACCATTTTTCCTTAGGCAGTTTATTGGCCAGGGTCGTTTTCCCCACACCCGACATGCCCAGAAGGGTGATGCGCTTAGAATCCCATGCCATAAATTCTCTGGGCGACATTTTCATAAACTTACACAGGCTCCCACTTCGTTGCTATGGATTATTGATTCAAGATAGACAACGCAAATCATTTATTGGAGCATTTTGACCATACCGGGTTCCAATCGTCAGCACTCCGCAGGGCAATCGCATGAGCCGATTCTCCCCCTCCCTCCGGGAGAGGAGCTTCAATATATCAAGTATGAACGGGAAAAACGGCAATCATGCGATTGACCTGCAGCACTCCGTCAACGGAAACGATGTCATCTACCATGATGTCATGATACTTGAGCATTACATTAACGGCAAAAACCTCGCCAGCGCCGGACATAAGCGCGCAAATACCGGCGCTCGAAAACTTCCGGCGACCACTGTTGCCTGGAAAGCAGATGCTCATAAGCCGGCATGACCACATACACATCAGCGTCGATGGCTTTGCCGTTAGCCAAAAGAACCGGCAACCTTTGCCGCTGATAAAAATCACTCTCGAAATCATCCAAGCGCTGCATCGAACAATCATCCACCCCCCAATAAACCAGGCCGTCAACAGCAGCCGCAGGTTGCACACAGATGCCAGGGAAGACCTGACCTTTGACTTTATATCGCCGGTATCCTTTTAAGATTGCCGGTTGAGCGGGGAAGATCCTTCCGGTAACCGCATTTAGCACTTCAGGGAAAAGCAGCGTACCGTAAACGAAAACCACTTCACCTGGGATTTTTGTGCGAAATTTACCACAATATGTCATAATTGCGCGACATCAACCCGCTATCTTGTCAGAATTCAAGGAATATCTATGCTATTGCCGGGTATCAAGGCTAACTTTTATTTTTTTATTGGCGGCCTTTTATGCTTGGCTAAATCCATCAGCGCGGCTGAAATTCATCCTCTGCCAAAATGGCGCGAATTGACCTTGGAATTATCTCCAGCCATTGTTGTAAAAGCCAAATTAAAGGCCACCGTTGGCAAAGAAGCCATTCCGGTATTGTTAAATCGCCCCAAAGCACTCACCCCATCAGACGATAGCCCCCTGTATCACTTAACCGTGGAAACCCGTCTCAAATGGTTTCTCTCCAGTAAAACTTGGCTGGGGAATTTGTGGCTGCAACCGAATATGCAAGCACTGCAACGCATTCGAATCAAATATGGGAAAAAAGGCAGCTATAAACTTTACCGTTATGCTCAACATGGCGTTTACCGCATTCGTAAGGAACCCGCAAACAAAGAAAATGCCTTTGAGCCTCCGGAAAAGTGGTTGAAAGGCAAAGAGAGCTTTTATCCTTTCCCTCCCCAAGCACAGCAGAAATGCGGTATTGTCACTGATCCGTACAGCATCTTGCTATTGATTTCCAACAACTTCCCTGCCAAGGGCCAAGCTTCGGCAAGCCTGTGCATGTTTAACAAGAAAAATCTTTACCGGGTAAATTTTGAACGCGCAGGCACCCAATCCTTGCAAGTAGATTATGTGTCGAAAGGGTCTCAAAAAAAACATATCAAAACCACTGTCCAAGCGGAAAAAATTCTAGTGCGGCCAGCCGCTTTTAACCCGGATGATATGATTGAATCGTTTGAGTTTCTAGGGATGGAAGGAGACATTATCTTGCTGCGCGATCCCGCCAGCCATTTACTCCTACAGGTGGAAGGCACGGTACCGGAATTTGGACGGGCCAAATTGCGATTGACTCATATCAAGCCAGCACCCTGACCGAGATGACGCATTCGCCATAGACGATCAGAGCATGCCTGGAAGCTTCCGGACGCTTGCCCGGCTTCCGCCTCTTTCCCTCCCCCCTTTCCTAAAGGGGGACCGAGGGGGATTTGCAACCTCCGATCCAATCCCTCCCAACCGCCCTTTGGGAAAGGGAGGCTTTGCACCTCTTTCCCTCCCCCTTTCCCAAAGGGGGACCAAGGGGGATTTGCAAACGCCACAATCCAATCCCTCCACACCTCCCTTTGGGAAAGGGAGGCTTTGCACCTCTTTCCCTCCCCCCTTTCCCAAAGGGGAACCGAGGGGGATTTCCAAACTCTCCAATTTAATCCCTCCCAACCGCCCTTTGGGAAAGGGAGGCTTTGCACCTCTTTCCCTCCCCCTTTCCCAAAGGGGGACCGAGGGGGATTTGCAAACGCCAATCCAATCCCTCCCAACCGCCCTTTGGGAAAGGGAGGCTTTGCACCTCTTCCTCCCCCTTTCCCAAAGGGGGACCGAGGGGGATTTGCAAACGCCAATTCAATCCCTCCCAACCGCCCTTTGGGAAAGGGAGGCTTTCCCTTCCTCTATATCCTCCCCCCTGCCAAAGGAGGAGGATAAAGTGGGGAGATTAAACCCCATCCGCCGGTAATGCTATTGAATAACGGCTTGCTGTAACCGGCGCAACAAGCCATCC
>JALSQY010000083.1 GCA_026985035.1 Methylothermaceae bacterium | reverse complement strand
CATAGGATTTGACGCGCAAGGAGAAAGTGCTTTTCCCGTGGCTAAAATGGACCCCATTTTTCTTGAAACACGCTTGAAAAACATTGGCTTGATTTTCTGCGCAGCCGCTTTTTCGGTCAAAAACATATTCTGGGTTGCTTTCCTTTGCTAAGGCCTCGAAATAGGCCATTTTTAAGGCGGGACTGGCCTTCGATGGATTGATTTGGGTTGTCTTCTGTAGAGGTGCTGCAATACTGGCCGGGCTCTGAACAGCAAGAGCGAAGCCGGCGATAGCAAGGAAAGAAGTAATAAAAGGCTTGTGGGGATGATGCATTTCCTGCTCCTCAATAGTTAATAAATGAGCTTGCTCAACTAATTGTAGTAAAAATGCATCGTATTTTATTAACCCGGCAATTTTTATTGCCGGGTTAAATAGGTGAATTTCTAAAAAACGGTGTTTTTTAAGAGTTGAACAAAATCCCCTTAACGATTGATGGTCCAGTTGAGCTTTATCAGCAGGTTCGAGGAAACCTCTGAACAAGTCATCCTTGGCTTGTTCAGAGAGCGAAAAACAAAAATTGCGATTTTTGTTTTTCTCGCAAAGTCAATCACTTACAGTGGATGACTTTGGCGGCACCTCCCTATGCCGCAGGAGCCTCTGACTTAATCAGGTGCTCCCTAGCGTTTGCATGAGTGATTCCAGCTCGTCCCAACGGGCGTATTTTTCATTTAGCATTTGTTCCACTGCCTGAAATTCCGCCAGTACCTTGTCGACCTCCGCGCGTTCTCGGCGATAGAAGTCCGGGTGATTGATCTGGTCATTCAGTTCCGTCTGGCGGGCTTCAAGTTGCTCGATTTCCGCCGGCAGGTTTTCCAGCTCCCGCTGTTCCTTGTAGCTGAGTTTGGTTTTGGCCCGTTTGGGACGGGATTTGGCGGGTGGTTTGACTGTCTGTGGTGCAGGCGCGTTTACTGGGGGCGGACGTTGGCGCAGCCAATCTTCGTAGCCGCCAACGTATTCACTGATCTTGCCATCGCCTTCAAATACCAACGTGGCGGTGACCACGTTATCCAGGAAGGCGCGGTCGTGACTTACCAGCAGCAAGGTGCCATCGAAGTTGAGGAGCAGATCTTCGAGCAGTTCCAGGGTCTCCAGATCCAGGTCGTTGGTGGGCTCGTCCAGTACCAGCAGATTGGCTGGCTTGCTGAACAATTTGGCCAGCAGCAGGCGGCTCTGCTCGCCGCCGGAGAGGCTTTTTACCGGTGAGCGGGCGCGCTGTGGCGTGAACAGGAAGTCGGTCAAATAGGACATTACATGACGGCGCTGGCCGCCAATGGTAATCCAGTCGTTGCCATCGGCAACGGTATCCACCACGGTTTTTTCCGGATCGAGCTGGCTGCGCTGTTGGTCGAACCAGAGGGTTTCCAGTTTGGTGCCGTGACGGACGTGGCCGCTCTGGGGTTTGAGCTGTTTGAGTAGCAGTTTTAGCAGGGTGGATTTGCCGGCGCCATTAGGGCCAATCAGGCCTATGCGGTCGCCCCGGAGAATGGTGGTGGAAAAGTCTTTGACGATGCTGTTGTGTTCGTAGGCGTAGGTAAGGTTATCCGCTTCGATCACCAGTCTGCCGGAACGTTCAGCCGATTCCAATACCAGATTGGCTTTGCCCTGGCGTTCGCGCCGCTTGGCCCGTTCCGCGCGGAGTTTTTTGAGGGCGCGTACCCGGCCTTCATTGCGGGTCCGGCGGGCCTTGATTCCTTGGCGAATCCAGGTTTCCTCCTGGGCCAGCTTTTTGTCAAATTCGGCATTTCGGCGTTCTTCTTCGGCCAAGGCGGCAGCCTTCTTTTCCAGGTAGTTCCGGTAGTTGCCAGGCCAGGAAGTGAGTTTGCCCCGGTCGAGATCGACGATACGGGTGGCCAGCTTCTGCAAAAAGGTACGGTCGTGGGTGACGAACAGCAAGCTTCCGGGGAATTGCAGCAATTCGCTTTCAAGCCAGTGGATGGTTTCCAGATCCAGGTGATTGGTGGGTTCGTCCAGGAGCAGCAGATCCGGTTCGATGACCAAGGCACGGGCCAGGGCGAGACGCCGCTGCCAGCCGCCGGAGAGATTGCCGGCGCGGATTTCCGGATCGAGTCCCAAGCGGCTGAGCGCCTGATCTATTTTTTGCTGAAACTGCCATCCTTCCTTGGCTTCCAGTTCGTGCTGCAGGCGTTCCAGGGCTTTCAGGTCGGGTGGGGTCTGTAGCGCCAGGTGATGATAGCGTTGGAGCAGATCTCCAATGTCTCCCAGGCCTTGGGCGACTACGTCGTAGGCGCTTGATTCCGGGTCAATTTGCGGGGTTTGTTCCAGCAGCGCAACCTTCAGTCCCGGTTGACGCCAGAGGTCGCCACTGTCAGGCTGGACTTGACCAGCGCACAGTTTTAATAATGTGGATTTCCCCTCGCCGTTGCGGCCAATCAGGCCGATGCGTTCGCCGGTTGCGATGGCCAGTTCGGCCCGGTCGAGCAAGTGATGGAGGCCGTAGGCGAGAGAAATGTTTTTGAGAGTTAGCAGGGTGCTCATGAATCACTGATAATCATAACACAAATCTATCCTCGCCCATGGTTGCTGTTTGGAGGACTCCGGGCAATCGCATGACTGCCGTTTTTTCCATTCATACTTGATTATATTGAAGCCCCTCTCCTTCTGGAAAAGGGGTTGGAGCGAGGGCTTGAGCCGATGAATGCGACGGTGTTTTCCCCTCACCCCCGGCCCTCTCCCAGAGAAGAGGGGAATCGGTTCATGCGATTGCCTGTTTGGAGGACTCGCTACCTGTCACTTCTCGGCAGGGGGGGAGATTCTGCTTCACCGGAAAGCAAGCTGACAGGTGGCAAATTTGGAATAGAAGATTTTTTTTGTAAGCTTCGCTATGATGCCCAGGCCAGCCACTGTTAAAGGACTGAATTGATGATCGAAGCTGTACTTGCTGTCGCGCTGATTCTTTACCTCGCCTTACAGATCGAAGATAAATATTCCATCCCCTCACCTTTGTCGTTAATCGCCTTGTCCTTTCTGCTGCATCTGCTATTGCCAGAAGTGACCGAGTTTACCCCGGATGCCCGGCATTTCGCCGCGCTGGTCTTGACCTTGTTGCCGATTCTATTGATTTCCGATTCATTGGAGTTGAGCGTCGATCAGCTAAAAGCCCACGGCTTGAGTTTGTTTTATTTGGCTGTCGTGACGGTGGGCTTATCGGTGATTGCGGCATTGCTTCTCAAGGATTTTCTATTCGGTGAATATCACTTGAGCGTGCCGGCGACGGTGCTGCTGTTTGCCATGGTGCTGGCTACCGATCCCGTATCGGTAGTGAGTATCTTCTCCCGCTTCGAGTTGCCTCACAGGCTCAAGATTCTGGCGGAAGGGGAAAGCCTGTTCAACGATGCCACGGCCTTGATCGTATTTGTTTATATAGGACTGTATGCCCTGGAAGGGGGGAATGTCACCCTGGGCTATGTGGCTAAGATTAGTCTGGTGGTGATATTGGGTTCCATTCTGCTCGGACTGGCTTTTGGATTTCTCGGGCTTGCGCTTTTGAAAACCACCGACAATCGCATTGCGGAAATGATGGTAGTGATTGTCACCGGCTACGCCGCCTTTACCCTGGCCGAGCACTTCTACAATCTGCTCAATTTGTTGGGCGCTCACAGTCATCTGCATTTTTCTGGCATTCTTTCCTGTATCGTGGCCACCGTGACCTTGAACCACTGGATGTGTAAAGCGGTGAGTTACGAGGAGCAACGCATCGAAGCCGAGGAAAACGCCCTGCGGCGAGAGTCGATTGAAATTGCAACATCCCGGCGGTTGATCGATACCGCCTTGAATGTCATTAAGGTCACCGTGGAAGAACGGGCCCGTCACCTTCGTACCCGGGAGGATATCCAGTTGTTGGGGCTGGTGGCCAACACCATTCTGTTCGTGGCCATGGCCGAAATTGTCAACCTGGCGTTGCTGGCCAAGTATTGGCGGGAAATCCTGGCCATGTTTTTAGCGACCACCCTGATCCGGGCGTTGATGATGGCCAAGTTCGCTTTTCTCACCCAACAGACAGATAAAATGGTCGATGTCAATTTCCGCTGGTGGGGTGTGCTGACTTTTGCCGGAATCAAAGGCGGACTGTCGATTGTGATGCTGTCCATGATCCCGCAGGATTTCCCGTTTTTGGATATGTTCAAGGCGGTGGTTATCGGTGTCATCCTGCTTTCCACCTTTTTGTATTCCATGGTTTTGTTGGTCTTGATCAGGGCTACTGCGGACAGTTTTCGCGCGGAGTTGGCCATGGAAGAAGAACCGCAGATTCAACCGGCAAGTGCAAGTCTCGATGAACCAACGTGAGCGCTAAGGTCTTAGGCCTTAACGTTTGTGGAATTTCTTTTCCAGTGCGGTGCGTAGCAGGTGATCCTTGAATTTGATTTTCTCTGTGCTGAATTCAATCCCGTAACCCTGGTATTCGTTTTCCGCAATTTCTCTTTTGACCCGGCCCATGATGGAAAAAACCTGGCCGTCTTGGAATTGAAAATACAGTTTGAGTTTTTGCTTTTTCCGCAGTTCGATAGAGGTGGCAATGGCGGCCCCCACGGGGCTGACATCGAGAATCAATCCCGGTTGAGGTTGGGATTTGCGGGTAAATAAGCCATTGGGCCT
>JALSQY010000082.1 GCA_026985035.1 Methylothermaceae bacterium | reverse complement strand
AAAGCAAAAAAGCCGCAACCGCCAATAACGCATACCCTTGAGAATAAGTCCGGCGCAGCACTTCCGCCGCCACGATCACCGGCAACCAAAGGGCAAAAGCCAAGGGGAAAGGGAAACCCGGCCGGGGCGGAAGCGTCATAAAAACCCCCCAGGTAATCACAGCGGCCGCAAGCAACACAAACGCCCCCTCAACCCACCCATTGCGAAGCGTCACCAGTGCAATTACCGCGGCGCTCACAATCACCATCGGCACAAAATATACGCCTGCCAGGGCAAACAAGCTCGCCAGCACCACGGCACGCCATCGTGCCCCCATGATAAAAGCCGCGAATTCGTACACTGTATTCTCCCTTCCTTTGTTGCCCGATTCCAGCGATGATAGGCAATCATCGCTGGAATCTCAACCGCCGAACCCTTGAATTGATGCAGGAAATTATGGGATGATTTGATGTTTTGCTAATTCTTGAACAAGGTGCAATCAATGGCAGGTCGTAATCATCTCTATGTTCCCGGTCCCACCAACACGCCAGACTCCGTGCTCAGCGCCATGCATGTGCCCATGGAGGATCATCGGGCCCCGGACTTTCCGAACCTGGTCAAACCCCTGCTGGATGACCTGAAGAAGGTATTCCGCACGGAAACAGGCCAGACATTCATCTTCCCGGCCACCGGCACCGCCGGTTGGGAAATTGCCATGAATAACACCCTGTCGCCCGGCGATAAGGTCCTGTCCTACCGTTTCGGCCAATTCAGCCACCTTTGGATCCAGTCCGCACAGCGGATGGGATTGGACGTGGAATATCACGAAGTGCCGTGGGGAGAAGGGGTGCCCCTGGACCATTTGACCCGCCGCCTGAAGGAAGACAGCAACCACGAAATCAAGGCCCTGTTAATTTGCCATAATGAAACCGCTACCGGCGTCACCAATGATCTGGCCGCCATCCGCCAGGCCCTGGACGAAGCCGGCCACCCTGCTTTATTCATGACCGACGGGGTAAGCGCCATTGGCAGTATTCCATTCTTCATGGATGACTGGGGCGTGGATGTGGCGCTGACCGGCTCTCAAAAAGGCCTGATGTTGCCCGCCGGCAATGCTTATCTGTGTTTCAGCCAAAAGGCCTTGGAAATGCGTCATAGCGCAAAACTGCCCCGCAGTTTCCTCAATCTCGACGATCACATCCAGGCCAACAAAGACGGTTACTTTCCCTACACCCCCAATACCGCCATGCTGCATGGCCTGCGTAAGGTACTGGATCTGCTGCTCGAAGAAGGCATGGACAATGTTTACGCCCGTCACCACCGGTTGGCGGAGGGTGTCCGCCGGGCGGTGCTGGACGGTTGGGGCTTGACGCTGTGCGCCAAAGACCCTAAATGGTACTCGGACACGGTCACCGCCATTGTGGTGCCGGAAGGCCACGATGCCCGTGAGGTCATGCATGTAGCTTATCATCGCTACAACCTTTCCCTGGGAGCGGGCTTGACGGAAGTCGCCGGCAAGGTGTTCCGCATCGGTCACTTGGGTGATCTGAACGAACTCATGCTGGCCAGCGCCATAGTGGGAGCGGAAATGGCGATGCGGGATGTGGGCATCGATCTCAAGCCCGGCAGCGGCATCACCGCCGCCATGGAATACTGGCGCGACACGGCCGCACCCCTGCCGGCTTGAGATGACAACCCGCCCCACGGTCATCCTCACCCGCCGCTGGCCGGCATCGGTGGAAGCCGAGTTACAGCAGCGCTATCGAGTGACCCTCAACGAGGATGACCACCCTTTTTCCAGCCGGGAATTACAATCCGCATTGCAACACTATGATGCGGTGTGCCCCACGGTGACCGATGCCCTCACCGCTGAAGTCTTGAATACGGCGCCGCTGCGCTGCCGAATTCTGGCCAATTATGGCGTGGGCGTCAATCATATCGATATCGAAACCGCCGCCGCCAAAGGCATCACCGTCACGAACACCCCCGGTGTGTTGACCGACTGTACCGCTGACATCGCCATCACGCTACTGCTCATGGTGGCCCGCCGGGCCGGGGAAGGTGAACGGCAGGTGCGCAGCGGCCGATGGCAAGGGTGGCGCCCCACCCACCTTTTAGGCACCAAAATCACCGGCAAAACCTTGGGTATCATTGGCATGGGACGGATAGGACAGGCAGTGGCCCGGCGTGCCCGGTTCGGCTTCGGCATGAAAATCCTGTATTTTCACCCGCGCCCGCTGGCCAATGATGCCCTTGCCGGTTTAAATGCCTCGGCTTGTGCCAGTATCGATCAACTGCTGCCCCAATGTGATTTTGTTTCCCTGCATTGTCCAGGCGGGCAACGCAATTTTCATTTGATCGACGCCCGCCGGTTGGGGTTGATGCCCTCCCATGCTTTTCTAATCAATACCTCCCGCGGAGATGTGGTGGACACCGAGGCACTGATTCAGGCGCTAAAAAGAGGCACCATCCGGGGCGCGGGCTTAGACGTTTACGAAAACGAGCCCCACGTGGATCCGCAATTGTGCGCATTGGAGAATGCGGTGTTGTTACCCCACCTTGGCAGCGCCACTGTGGAAACCCGCGAAGCCATGGGCCTTCGGGTTTTAGCCAACCTGGATGCTTTCTTCTCGGGGCGCAATCCTCCAGATTGTGTTGTTTAGGCGCGCCATGTGGCCTTCCCGACACTTGCCCCTGCCGCCAGATCAGTTGCGGCCCCTGGCTGATAAAGTACGTCCCGCGTTTTTATCCAAGTGCCGGTCACTCAAACTCGACACTGACCTAAGCCCTTTACTGAAATCGGTCTACCTTCCCCTGGCGGCCTGGATCGTCCGGCAAAAGCCAGACAACCCTATGGTGCTGGGAATCAATGGCGCGCAAGGTTCGGGAAAATCCACCCTGTCGGCGTTACTGCAAGCCATTCTGGTCAACGGTTTTCAGCAACGGGTGGCCGGCTTTTCCATCGATGATATTTACAAAACCCGGGCGGAACGGGAACAACTGGCCAAAACCGTGCATCCCCTCCTCATCACCCGGGGAGTCCCCGGCACCCACGATGTTGCACTGGGCATCCGCACCATAGAAGCGCTGAAACAAGCAACCGCCAAGGATGAAATCCCAATCCCCACCTTCGACAAAGCCACCGATGACCGTAAACCCATGGAAGCATGGCCGGTATGGAAAGGGCCGGTGGATATCATTCTGTTCGAAGGGTGGTGTGTCGGCGCCAGGCCCCAACCGGAAGCAATGCTCGCCGAACCCGTCAACGAACTGGAAGCGAAAGAAGATCCGGATGGTACGTGGCGCCGTTATGTCAACGACCAACTCAAAGGCCCTTACCAAAATCTATTCGCCCTGCTGGATCGTCTCATTATGCTCAAGGTCCCGGATATGGCAGCGGTTTTTCGCTGGCGGCTGGAGCAAGAACGGAAACTGGCGGAACTTTACCGTCACAACCCCCACCAAAAATTGAAATTAATGGACGAAAACCAGCTCCGGCGCTTCATTCAGCACTATGAAAGACTCACCCGCTGGATGCTGGAAGATTTGCCACCGCGCGCCGACATTGTTTTGTATTTAAATCCCGCTCATCAAATCCACAAAATTCAAGTCAATCCCTGCCCATGCCAACCCTAAAACAAACCCTGTTTGCCCTCATTCAATATCCTTTGCCTCATCACACGCTTTCCCGGCTGATGGGGAAGCTCACCCATTGCCGCACGCCCTGGTTCAAAAACTTGCTGATCAAAGGCTTTGTGCGGCTTTATGACATCAATCTGCAAGAAGCCGCCAGCGCCGACCCCAACGATTATGCGTGCTTTAACGATTTCTTCACTCGCCCGTTAAAATCAGAAGCCCGCCCCATTGGCGGCGGACCGGGTACGATAGTGAGTCCCGCCGATGGTTTTCTCAGTCAAATGGGCCATTTGACTGGCGAATGGCTGATACAAGCCAAGGGGAAAGATTTTTCTTGCCCTCAATTATTAGGAGGAGACGCCACCTTGGCCAGCCCGTTCGAAAACGGAGCGTTCGCCACGATTTATTTATCTCCCCGGGATTATCACCGCCTCCACATGCCGATCGCAGGTAGCTTGAAATCCATGATTCATATTCCAGGACGCCTTTTCAGCGTCAACCAAGCCACCACCGCAGCGGTGGATGGACTGTTTGCCCGTAACGAACGGGTCGTTTGCCTGTTTGACTCCGAAGCCGGCCCCATGGCCTTGGTTTTGGTCGGTGCGCTCTTTGTTGCCAGTATCGAAACCGTGTGGCATGGTGTCGTCACTCCGCCCAGAGGGAATGAAGTCCGCTATTGGCATTACGAAGGCCAAAACATCCATCTTCGCCGGGGCGAAGAGATGGGCCGGTTTCATATGGGTTCTACCATCATCGTTCTTTTTGGCAAGGAGGCGGTGCAATGGATGGATTTTATGCCAGGACAATCGATCCAGATGGGACAGCCGATGGGAAGGTTTTCAACCGCCTGAATGTCTGGTTACGCTTTGCTAACCAGACCTGCGGCTGTCGATGACTGTAGGTGGCTGGATTTACTCCGGATCGGTCGGCTCAAATAGACCAAGCAACAGGAATCTTTTCAACAGCCCGATTATTTTTGATCCAGAGCAAAATTGAAAGAAAAACCTGACTGACTTGCGAGTTAGTTGCTAAAATGACACAAATTGTGGCTTTTA
>JALSQY010000081.1 GCA_026985035.1 Methylothermaceae bacterium | reverse complement strand
GAACGGTAACACCTTCCAGCTTCCCATATAATCACCCCATCTCTGTTCGAACCACCCTGGGTTTCATCCAATCGTTAATCTGGTATTGTTATCCATGGATAAACCGTAAGACGGCATGCTTCCCGTATTAGGGAACCTCGGACTTGATCGGAGATGCCTTAGCCGCTATCGAATCTGCTGGAATAAAACAATGACAATTGACGTTTATCTATCGATTTTCACTCAAAGCCATTCAGGACATGCAACAGGAACTGAGTACCAATCAAGAATTCCTGGATGAACTGAATGAAAAATCCGCCCGGGCCTTGTTCAATACCCTTCAAACACAAAAGCTAAGGGAGTTGCATGACAATGAAATCATCACCGACAAACTATATGCGCAACTTGGCAAGGAATTGAATGGTTAAAGGAACTTCTGAACTCATCGACTTTTCTTCCTCCCCAAAAAACAATATCTTCGGATTTCTGATTGCCGGTTTGTTACTGATTTATGCCAACACCGTCCAATCAGGAGTGTTGTTATTGCCAAAAACCGCGCTTGAACCCGGCGATGTTGCCGTCGTCGTTAATGACCGGGACCCTCTCAGCCTGAAAATCGGCCGCTATTACATGGCCAAGCGAGGTATCCCGGAAAAAAATCTCATTCATGTCGAGTTTCCACCCCAACGGGGCAAGATTTCCATCCCCCTGTTTCAGAAACAATTCAAACGGGCTTTTAGCCAGACCCCTAAAGAAATCCAGGCTTTTGTTCTAACCTGGGCCCGTCCTTACCGGGTTGGATGTATGTCGATCACCTCGGCTTTCGCCACAGGCTTTGACCGACACTACTGCGCGGCAAAAGAAGACATTTCCAAACCTTGTGGTATCACCCAGCGTAGCCCTTATTTCAATAGTTCAAGTCTGGCTCCCTATAGAGACCATAAGCTCCGCCCAACAATGGCGTTGGCGGCATTTGATTTTGATCGGGCCAAGCAGCTAATCGACCGGGGTGTCGCCGCCGATGGAACGTTTCCCAAAGGGACTGCGTATTTGCTGGAAACCAGCGATAAAAACCGTAGCGTCCGGGCCCGGCTGTTTCCTTCAATAAAGGAGAAATTAGGCCATCGAATAGCCATCCAGATATTGAAACAAGAAGCAATAAAAAACAAGAATGACGTACTTTTCTATTTCACTGGCAAGACCAGGGTCGAGGGACTGAAAACCCTGAGATTTCTGCCGGGAGCAGCCGCCGACCATTTGACTTCCGCAGGGGGACAAATGCGACCCAGTGACAAGCCGGGCAAGCAAATGAGCGCCATACGCTGGCTGGAAGCCGGGGCTACCGGAAGTTATGGCACCGTGGTGGAACCTTGCAATTACCTGACCAAATTCCCTCACCCCGGGATTTTGATGGAACAGTATCTGAACGGGGCCTCTCTCATGGAAGCGTACTGGAAAAGCGTCGCCTGGCCCGGGGAGGGACTTTTCATTGGCGCCCCCCTGAGCCGGCCTTTTGGACGCCAACAACTCACATTTACCGGAGACAGGCTGACATTCAACTACTATGGCCTGCCGCCCGGCCAATATCGCATCATGGCAGCCAATGCGGCACCAGGACCATATCAATTTACAGGACAAAAGGTCACAATCTTCCAGCGGGGAGAAACCATCACCCTTACCGGTCTAAAAGCGCCTTTTTATCTGTTGGAGCCAGCCTCTGAGCGATTGTCTCGCCGATAACTCCCCAAAAAAGCCTACTTCCACAATGAAAGCAGGCTTTTTTGAAGCATCCAGGGGCTCCCCGAACAAACCATCCCCGACTTGGGAGCTTCTCTGGGGAATCTCTGAACCAGTCATCCTTGGCTTGTTCAGAGAGCGAAAAACAAAAATTGCGATTTTTGTTTTTCTCACAAAGTCGATCACTTACAGTGACTGACTTTGGCGGCACATCCCTAGGCAGACTTTTCCTGTTTTTTTCTCAAGCCAGCCAGACCGGCAATGGCCCCACCGAACAAAAGCACAGCCGGCGGCAGTGGCACCGCGGCAACATAATCCACTTTTACTCCAGCAGAACCCAAGCTGACATTATCACCTGCCAATCTGCCATCAATCAGCACGTCATAAGTCCCGGCAGGCAGGGCAAGTTGCCAACCGCCGGTATTGATAGTGGTCGTGGTCCCTACCACATTCCCTGCCTGGTCCTTGACGACAACGTCCAGCCCTGCAAGCCCCTCGCCTGGTGTATAAAAATCGTCATCCACCACGGAATCATCAAAAGCCACGCCCGTCAGGTAAGGCCCCTCACTGTTGTAGGCAAAATCCTGGGTGGCGATGACAGAGGGAAAAGAAGCAGAACCAAAACCGCCCCAGGAAGGATCAAACTGGACACTGATCCCGACATTTTCAAAATTGTCTTGGAGAAGATTGAGCCGGTGACCACGGCCAGAAATCCCCGTATCCACGAATAAATCCACTACCAATTGCTTGGTGGTACTGGTGGTGACGCTGGTAAAGGTACTGTCTCCCCGAGCCGCCAGATTTTCCCCGGAACCCCAAGCGCCGGTAAAAGGATAGCCAGCATTTGCCATCCTCTGATGAGGAGAAGAGCCATCCGACCCCTGGTGGTCAAAAAAATCATTGTCCAGCATATCCCTGGAATGGCTGTATGCCGCCTGGAACAGATGGGGATCCCAGGCCAAAGGCTGTCTTGGTCCTGATCCGAGCGTGCCAGCGGCCAACCCTTCATTGAGGTTGCCTGAAAGATAAGTATCAGCCCATCCTTGCGGATTGGCCCGCAGATCGTTCACCAATTCGAGCATATATTGATCGAATTGGGTCGGCATTGGTGCAGTGGTAAAAGCCACACTGGATGCACTCCAGGCCAATGTCGCTGCACTTGCCAGGGCAAGTAATCCTGTCCTTTTTATTTCCATGTTGATCAAACCTCGTTAGTCAATGTCATTCCTGCACGAAAATGAATCCATGCCTCCTTAGTTGCCTTATAGATTCCCCCTTCGTCAGGGGGTGTCGTTTTACGATACCCTCCGTCAGCCCAAGTGTTTTTATCATAACTTTCAATGCAATAACAACAATTCCTTGTCCAAACCATTATCTCCCGCCCAACAGGGATCCCATGATGCCCCGGATCAGCTGACGGCCGATTTGCCTGCCGATACTGCGGGCGGCACTTTTTATGAATGCTTCCCCTATACTTTGCCGGTTGGAGCGGCGGGATGAAGACTTCTCCTTGGAAGCAAGAGCCGCCTGTTGCAGCGCCATTTCTTGCTGGGCCCGTTCTTGCAGTAATTCATAGGCTGATTCGCGATCCAATTCCTGCTCATATTTACCCCCTAGAGGAGAGCGCTCGATCACTTCCTGCCGGGCATTGTCATCAATGGGACCAATACGGGATTTGGGAGGACAGATAAGAATTCTCTCTACCGGGGTGGGAGCCCCTTTGGCATCCAGTACCGAAACCAGTGCTTCACCGGTTCCCAGTTCGGAAATAACCTTTTCGGTTTCAATGTCAGGATTGGGGCGGAAAGTTTGCGCGACCACTTTGAGCGCTTTTTTCTCCCGCGGGGTAAACGCCCGCAAGGCATGCTGAATCCGGCAGCCCAATTGGGCAGACACGGCATCGGGCAAATCCAGGGGACTTTGACTGATAAAGAATACCCCCACGCCCTTGGAGCGAATCAGTCTCACCACCTGTTCAATCGTATCCAGGAGCGCCTTCGGTGCCCGCTTGAAAAGCAGGTGGGCTTCATCAAAAAACAAAACCAACTTGGGTTTTTCCTGATCGCCCTCTTCCGGCAGATTTTCGAATAGTTCCGCCAGCAACCACAGCAAAAAAGCTGCGTACAAACGGGGCGAACGCTGAATTAAATCAGTCGCATCCAGAATGCTGATGACACCTTGGCCGGAAAAATCAACATGCATCAAATCCTTCAATTGCAAAGCCGGTTCGCCAAAAAAACCTTCCGCGCCTTGCTCTTCCAACACCAACAGGCGGCGCTGAATCGCCCCCAGGCTGGCAGGCGAGATATGGCCATAGTGCCCCAACGACTTACGGTTATCCCCTATCCAGCGCAACAATGACTGCAGATCTTTAAAGTCGAGAAGCAATAATCCTTCGTCATCGGCAATCTTGAAGGCACTGTACAGCACTCCGGTCTGGGTATCGTTCAATTCCAGCAAGGTGCTCAGCAGCAACGGCCCCATATCAGAAATAGTCGTCCGTACAGGGTGCCCCTGGCGGGCAAAGATATCCCAGAAAACCACCGGAAACGGACGAAGAGTAAAATCCCCGATACCAATCCGCTGGATTCTTTCCTGGATTTTGTCATTCAGTTCGCCGGACGCTGCGATGCCGGAAAGATCCCCTTTCACGTCTGCCATAAAGACCGGCACTCCCGCTTCGGAGAAACCTTCCGCCAGTACCTGCAACGACACGGTTTTGCCGGTACCCGTCGCCCCCGCAATCAAACCATGACGGTTGGCCATGGCGATATCCAGCAATACCTGGGTTTGGCCATTACCCCCTAAAAGAATTTGATTTTTTTTCATTTGTTTCATCCATTGGCAAAGTTTGTGAAACCGGTAACTGTTTAGATCTGGAAAAACACTATATTTCCTTTAAGGCCGATGCTGAAAATTCATAAATGCATTATTCAGCGCTTCCTTAAACCGGGCCTTTATCTTTGAAGACTTATA
>JALSQY010000080.1 GCA_026985035.1 Methylothermaceae bacterium | reverse complement strand
GTAGTCTTCCAGATCCATGTGTTTATGGAAATTCGTAGCGTTACTGGTGCGAATACAATAAGCTCCGTGGTTATCTTTTTTTCTCTTGGGACGCTGTGTTAAAGTCCCAAACAGGCAGCCAACTGGTTGCCAGAAAACCCGTCGGTCAAAACGGGAATTAGAAAAAGATACAGAAAGTAATGAGTGGAGGAGTTATGCGCAAGATCACTCGAGTTGTTTTTACCCTTTTCCTGTGCTTATTGGCGCCATTGGTGATGGCCCATGGTGGCGGCAGCGGTGTCGAAGGCACGGCATGCCGTTTGAAGGTAGGCGACTATGTCGTAAGATTCACTGCATACCAACCGCAAGCGTCAGGTGATCAAGAATTTTGCACCCGGCTACCCTCGTTAGGCCCTACCAACTTGGTCATCGATTATGAATCCAGGGCCTTGCGGGACATGGAAGTCGAGTTTGAAGTCACTAGTGAAAGTGACGGCAAGCGCCTGTTTTACCAACCGCCCAAGAGGATGAAGACCGGGAACTTTAATACCGTTGTCGACTTTAAAGAACCTGGAAAATACGATATTCATATCAAATTGAAGGTTGGTGGTGAAGAGCTGGACGAGCATATTCCTTTGCTTGTGGGGGTGGTAGAAAAGATGAATACCCGTACCATCATCGTTGCCACTGTCTTGATACTAGGGGCATTGTACATAATTTACCTTTCCAGTGCCGGATTTCGGCGGAAAGTGGATGCCCTGTTTGGTAAACTGGCAAAATTTTAACGACAAGAATTATTGCAGGAAAAAATCGATGCGAATGTTTTTTCTAAGTGCCTCGCTATCCCTATTGGCGCTTGTTTTTTCATCTGTGTCCGCGGCGGCCTATACGCCGCCGCCTTCTTCCATCGAAGTGGACCGGGGAGAGGCCGAGCCATTTTGTCCCAAAGGGACTCCGGTAGCGTGGCGTGATGCTCAGACAGTCGATGGGATCGAAATCCAAGAAGAGCGAGTCTGTAATCCGGACAATCCCTACGATATCGCCACCTTTGTCAAGGGAACCAACAATGTGTCCATGCCGACCCTGATGAAAACCCGGTTGGCGGCCGATTCCATCATCAAGAAAAACGACCGCGATGGCGATGGCGATCCTGATGAGATCATCATCAAACTGGAAGTGGCGGAAATCAATGGCGCTTCCCCAGATACCATTGATCCAGTCCATACTTTTGACGTGGCACCGGGCATCCGGCCGGCTTTTTGGGTGTTTGCTCCCAAAACCCGGGGCATGGCCACCAAGGATGAGCATAGTACGGAAGCTAATCCATTGTTACGCACCCCGTCTCCGGTGATCCGGGTAGAACAAGGGGATACGGTCAAAATTGTGCTGGAAAACACCCATTATTTTCCCCATACGATTCATTTGCATGGCGTTGATCACCCTTTCATCAATGGCAAGGGGGAAGGTAACGATGGGGTGCCTCAGACCAGTGAGGATTTTGTATTACCAGGGGGGAAAAGGATCTATGAGATCAAGCCCCGTCAGCCTGGTACCATGATTTACCATTGTCACGTGCAAACCCACACCCATTTAGCCATGGGATTGATCGGCATGTTCGTGGTGGAGGAAAACCGCCGTAACAACTGGGTGCAGACTTTCAATATCGGTGCGGGAAAGGTCCGCCATCCCTCGAAGGCGGTAACATCAAACTTTGATCAGGAATATGACCTTCACTATCAAGCAGTCGATAAAGAACTGCATAGCATCGTCCAGTCCGCCAATGATCCGCGTCTGATTGCCCGGCAAATGAACCGCAAATACGACTTGACCGATGCCACCGAAGATTATTTTCTACTCAATGGCCGGGCATTTCCTTATACCTTGCGCGAATCGCTGATTATCGTAGAGCCGGATCAGGATGTGAAAATCCGCATGTTGAATGCTCAAGGGGAATTGCTGGCCGTTCATACCCATGGTCACAAAGCGACCATCACCCATTATGATGGTATCGAGCAGAATCCGTCGGCCCAGATTACCCGTGATATTTATGATTTGGCACCAGCCCAGCGGCTCGATCTCAAGCTCAATACCGCCAATGACGGGCTTCATAACTATGGACCGGGAGTTTGGGTATTCCACGACCACGTGGAAAGGGGCATTACCACCGATGGTATGAATCCGGGTGGCAACATTAGTGCTATCGTCTACAAATCTTTCCTGGATCCCAATGATGTGCCCCGCATTCAAGGGGTTGATATCAGCCAATATTTTACAAAAGCATTTTATCAGCGTCAGTTACCGGTATGGCAGGGCATTGATGAGTGGAATAGTCTGGGAGATCCGGGGGTTGTGGAAACAGATACCTCAGGGGAGGAAAAAACGGCAGGCCAAACCACAGTCCGGTCTGCAAGTCCTGTTAAAAATCTCATCATAGGCATGTTGTTGGGTCTTTTGGCTTATATATTGTTCTCCAACAGCAAGCGGGCCCAGCAATTGCTATTTAGGTACTGGCCAAATTTAAAAAGGTAATTGGGGGAAGGATGAAAGTTTATCTAAAGTGGATGGTTGTTGGTGTTTTTCTGCTTGTTGTCCAAAGCGCAATCACGGCGGAAATGCCCATGATGAATCACGGTGGCGGGAAAATGCTCATGGATATGAGCGGCCGCATGGTGATGGGACAAAATACCGATAAACTACCTGACGGCTGCCGCAAGATTTCCGAAGATGTGAAAATTACCGTTCATGCGGGCCATAAATATGCCAAACCCTATCCTGGCACTATTTTTGGCTACAGCGAACACCAGTGGAAGGTCAAACCATGTGCCCGGGTGACGGTGACTTTAGTCAATGACGACAATGTCCGCCATCAATGGATGCTTCACGGATTGCCCGAGGATCTTTATCCCATGGAAATGTTCCACATTGAGGTAACCGGTCCTGGTGATGTGACCGGCACCTTCATCGTTCCCAAGGAACATAAAACCTATTTGGTGCATTGTGATATCGCCCAACATACTGAAAAAGGCATGAAAGCCCAGTTGATAGTAGGAAATGGCAGTGGTGATCTGCCTGGCATACCCGGGATTTCTGATCCTTTGGTAAAAGACGATTATTCTCCAGGAGGTTTTGGGCACCGCATGGTTTCTTCCCTTCAGAATGCCATTGCCAATGGCGGGTCTGCTATTTTTTCGGGCATGCTGGTGTTGGGATTTGTCGCTGCTATTCTTGGCGCCCCCTATTTTTTCCGTTTTCTGGGAGAGCGGATATTTGGCATGAGTGGCAAGGAAGTCAGTGCCTATTTTTTTGATCGGATTATGGAACTGGTTTGCTATTTGATTGATCTTATTTCAGCATTGATTGCCATGATTCGTTCTCCAAAAAAAACCTGATTTGAAGTCCTTTACTTAAAAACACTAGCCCTCATCTGAGGGCTTTTTTGTATGGCTGATCATTTGGTAGAACTTGGCGGTCTATTCGTCAGCGCGTTTATCTCCGCAACGGTGGCTCCCGGCGGTTCAGAAGCCTTGCTGGCGTGGATGTTGGTCCATTCCAGCCTTTCTTCAAGCTGGCTATGGGGCAGCGCCACCTTGGGCAATACATTGGGGGCTTTGACTACTTGGGGGCTGGGATGGTTAGCGGCCAAAGGATGGCCTTTGAATCAAAAATTTCAGTCATCAGGATCACAGCGAGCCTTGGGTTGGCTGAAACGCTACGGTGTATTAGCCCTTTTATTTTCCTGGCTCCCGCTGGTAGGTGACGGGCTCTGTTTGGCGGCAGGTTGGCTCAGAATGCCGTTAATACCTGGGATTGCCCTGATTGCCGCAGGCAAAGGTTTGCGTTATGGAGCACTGGTTTGGTGGTTTGGTTAAATGGGAGAATCCATGCCATGGGTGAATTCCTTTGGACCATCAATTCCATGAAAACTAACTGGTAGAAGCAAGAGGCCAATATGGCAAATAGTCGAATTCTGCTCATTACTGGTGTCACCCGCGGGCTTGGCCGGGCATTGCCCTATATCCTTGCACTAGGGCCGCAACACAATGGCCAATTGCCGACAGTGCCTGGATTTTGAAAAAGAGCTTGACAGACGAACTTTTAAAAATACGTCCGCGTCTTTTCGTCAGCGCTTGTCTTTTAGGGCAAGCAGTTCGTTATGACGGCAGGCATAAGCGTGATGATGGCGTGCTGGCCTTAGCCGAAAATTTGGATCTCTATTCCCTCTGTCCGGAAACGGCGATTGGCTTGGGGGTTCCCAGGGCGCCGATCCAATTAGTAGCCGGAGAAGAGAGGATTCAATTGCTGCAAGTCAATGACCCAAGCCGTGACTATACCCAAGAAATGGAGACTCTGGTCTGCTCTCGGCTTCCCGAACTGACGCAGATCGATGGTTGGATTGCCAAGCGCAATTCCCCCAGTTGCGGTTTGGCTGGGGTGCCAGTGTATGAAAAAAATGGTGAATTGATCCACCGTCATGGTCGGGGCGTATTTTCCGGAACCATGCAAATGCTTCATCCGGCCTTGCCCGCAATAGAAGAACAGGACCTGGAAAATCCCCAAAGGCGCGGCAACTTCCTTTTGCAGGTTTATACCCATTGCCGTTGGCGGCTTTTGGGGGGGACATCACTTACTAGAGAAGCGCTGAAGAAATTCCACCATTGTCACCGCTATCTTCTCATGGCCCGGAGTCTCGAAGGTTACCACCAGTTGGGATGCCTGCTGGAGAGTGGAAAAGAAAGTGATATCTCCGAAACCTATCTCAGGCAAATGATGATGATCTTGAAACGGGGAGAAAGGCGGCACGATCTGCTCCAAGTCATACGTATGATTTTGCAAGAGGTGGCGGACCAGCTGGACTCGCAGGCCACCGGATCCATTGCTCGAGCGATCGAATCGTGTCGGTGGCGGCAAACGACTGTGTCTGTTCTCCGGAATCAGCTTCGTGATAACCTGGTGTCTCTGGGGGAGATAGACCTGGCTATCCAACTGTTCATGAACGCCTTTCCCCAGTCGAAACAACAAGGCGAAAAAAGTCCGGCTAACCAATAAACCGTATCAGCGGCTCTCGTAATTTCAGCTCAGCAATGACTTCTTCCCCCTCGTGCTGGAAAATTAATTGCGCTGAACGATCTTTTGGCAGTAAAGACCGAACCAGTTGCAAGCCGGTTCCTAATCCTTTGCCAGACGCCATATCCAGCTTCAACGGGTTTCCCTGGTAGCGGTTACGTATACGTATTTTGACGCAGTCGGAGGTTTTTTCCACGGTTAGGGTTACTCTGGAATTGGGCCCGTTGCTGTGTTTGATGGCATTAAACAGCAGTTCGTTGAGGACCAGGGTGAGGGAGACTGCTTCTCCATCATTGACTTCGATGGTGTAGTTGGGGATTTCTGTGACTATCGGGACTTGTCCGAATTTCTGGCTTGCCCGGGTTGCGATTTTGACTAGATCGCATAAATAGATCCGGTCATCCAGGCTGCGGCTTCTTAAGTTGTAAATAAGGGCAATGGAATTGATTTGCCGTATCGGGGCTTCGAGAAGGGTGGAGACTTCCGGGTGGTTGAGACGTTCGTTATTGAGCAAGCCAACGATGCCTTGCAGGTTATTTTTGATACGGTGATGAATTTCTCGAATCAACACATCATATTTTTGCTTTTCCTTGCTAAGGATTTCTTCGGTTTTGGCTTTGATTGTGCTGATATCTTGAAGGATCAGCAGTAGTTGCCGCTGATCTGGAAGCAGGCGGGCGGTGATCAGGGTTGGAATGGCGGTATTTTTCTGGCGGGAGAAAAGTCTGGTTTCTATGGTTTGAGGTTGATTGGTTCGCCATAGATCCTGCCACCACTGCTGAATGGGTTTAAGTTCCTCATCCATAATCAGGGTTTCCCAGGGGACTCCGATGAGATCGTTTGCTGTGCAATGCAACATGGAAGCGAGATAAGTATTGACATTTTGAATGATTCCCTCGGCGTTGATTTTCATCACGCCAATCAGTTCTGATTCGTAACAATCACACTGCTGGGAAGGGTGTTGATTCTCGAATTGCTCGTCAGTTTGGTTCATAATGAAAAGATGTTTGAACTGGAGAAGGATTATGCACAATGAATTCTGAGATCGAGAAAAAAACCAAAATTCTTTTGGTGGATGATGATCGGCTGATTCTGGGAACCCTCGCGAGCGGTTTGCGTGCCCAGGGCTATGAAGTGTTTGAGGCGGCCAGTGGCAATGAGGCCATCACCCAGGCAAAAACAGTAAAACCTGACTTGGCTTTGGTGGATGTGCGGTTGCCCGACTTGAGTGGTCCAGAAATCGCTGAGCGGTTGGGCCAGGAAGACGGTATCCCGGTTTTGTTTCTGTCGGCCTATGATGACCGGGAAGCCGTTGAAAAAGCAGCTGCTGCCGGTGGTTTGGGTTATTTGGTAAAGCCTTTCGCTATCAACCACTTGCTTCCAAGCCTGGAAATTGGTCTGGAACGGGCGCGGGAATTGCGGACATTGAAGGAGCGTGAAGCCCGCCTGCAAAAGGCGTTGGTCCGCAATCGGGAAATCAATGCGGCGGTAGGCGTCTTGATGGAACGGTACCGGATGCCATATCGGGAAGCTTATGAAAGCTTGCGCAGCCAAGCGCGGACTCAACGTTGCAAGGTTACGACCCTGGCTGCCCAAGTGATTGAATTCAGTGATTTTGTCAATAGTCTGGTTCGGGATTACTGGCCCAAGAGCCGGAGTGGCTGATTGCAAATCAGGCAAACGCATCTTTCAGGACATTCTCCACCTCGTTGACCATCATCGGCCGGTGAAATAAATAACCTTGAACTTGGTCGCATTTCAAGCTAGTGACTTTTGCCAATTGTGCTTGGTCTTCCACCCCTTCCGCCACTACCTGGAGTCCCAAACTATGGCCGATACCCACGATATGCTGGGCTAAAGCCAGGTCTTCTACCGTATCCAGGTGTTCAATGAAGATCCGGTCGATTTTTAGGGTATTGAAAGGGAAGTTGCGCAAATAGCTCAGGGAAGAGTAACCGGTGCCAAAATCATCAATGGCAAATCGTACCCCGGAATCTCTAAGGGTATGAATGTTGTTCATAGTACACCGGTTTTGTTCCATCAACGCTGTTTCGGTGATTTCCAGCTCAAGGCTGTGAGCGGGTAAATTCATCTCCTCGAGAAGTTTTAGCACCTGTTCGGCGAATAGCTCTTCACCGATTTGGTGGCTGGAAATATTGACAGCGATTTGCAGCGGCCGGTGATAATCCATTTGCCATTGGCCTACTTGGGTCAGGGCAGTCCGCAAGCACCATTCTCCCACCTCCTGGATCAATCCAAGGTTTTCCAGGGCAGGAATGAAGCGGTCGGGAGGCACGTTGCCCAGTTGTTGGTTATGCCAGCGAAGCAAGGCTTCAAATCCCATGATGGTGCCTGTTTGCAACATGATTTTGGGCTGATAGACCAAACTCAGTTCTCTTCTTTCCAGTGCCCGGTGCAGTTCACTCTCCAGAGTCACTTGATGGGCGGCTTCGGCCTCCATCTCGGCGTTGTAACAACAGATCCGGTTGTGTCCCTGGAATTTGGCGCGGTACATGGCGGCATCCGCATATCGCAGCAGGGTGTGAGGGTCATGACTGTGAATAGGGTAGAGACTGATGCCAATGCTGGCTTTGATGAAAAATTCCCGGCCCTTCAACGAAAACGGCTGGTGGAAAGCCTCCAGGATCTTGTTGGCAATGGTATGAGCGCTTTCCGTTGAGGTGAGATCGGTAATGACAAAGGTGAATTCATCGCCCCCGAACCGGGCTACGATATCGGTTTCTCGTATTTGCTGAGAGAGGCGGTTAGATACTTCCTGAAGTAACAGGTCACCGACCAAGTGCCCGAAATTGTCATTGACCTGTTTGAAATCATCCAAATCCAAGAACATGACTGCAAGAAGCTTTTGGTAACGGTGGGCTCGGGATAATTCCGCCTGCAGCCGTTCCAAATATAGATCTCGGTTTGGCAGATGGGTGAGAGAATCGTATCTGGCCATCTGGTGTAGATCTGCTTCTGCTTTTTTGCGGGCGCTGACATCGTGAATCACGGCCAAAAACAAGGGCGGATTCGCATGGTTTACAGAGTTCACGGCGATTTCCAGGTGCAGCAAATTACCGTCTTTTTTGAGACCGAAAACTTCCAGGTGTTCCCTTTTATGTTGCCACAAATGTTCTAGCAAGCGATGGGCAAAAATGGGTTGATACTGCTGCTGAAAAAGTAATTTGGTGATATTACTCCCTTGCAACTCCTGAGCGCTGTAACCGAAAAGTTTTTCCAGGGCCAGGTTCCATGCTTCTAAGGTGCCGTCGGCGCGAAAGGTAACTATGCCGTCGGGAACGCTGCTCATCAGAGCCTCTAAGTGGGCGTTTTTCTGGGAGCCGAAAAGTTTGAGCGCTTCCTGTTCGGTGTAATCTTCAATGCTGAAAACTAAGCCGTAGTCTCCTTCTCCAGTAAATAAGTCATGTAATTTAATGGGCGCTATCTCAATGTGATACAAACAATGACGGCCATTGCTGCGGACATATTCAAAATTGAGGGCGAAAGTACATCGATTATGCAAAACCGAGTTTGCCAAATTGGATAAATCAGGAACGGAAAGCAGGGCATCGAGCTGGCGGTTAACTGGATTTTTGCATTCGAGCATTTTGGCCAGTTTCGGATTAGCAGTGAGGATTTTCAGGGTACGGGTGGTGACGGCCAGGCCACAAGGGGCGCTTTCTATGATCCGTTCGGCATAGGTTTTCAATGCCGAAATTTGTTGCCGTTCGGAATGAGCATAGGTTTCCAGAGCCAGACCCATATCGAAAAAAACTCGTTTAACCAAGGCTTGGGTCAGTTGAGTGCAAGTTTCCTGGTCTAATTCGGGGTCTTGCCATAATGGGGGCAACATATGGTTCAGATAAAGCGCATAGGCACCAGAATACCATTTGAGTTCTAGACCAATTTGTTGATGGGTCTGGCCGATTTTAAGCCTTCCTTTGACATAGTCTCGATTGCAGTGGCCAGCCACCAGCGTATCGTAATAATGGATCAGCGTTTTTTTTAGATACTCGGTCTTTTCCGGGCTATTGAGCAGCTGTTGCAGGGGCTGAAAACGCTGCAGATGTTGGTAAAAATTACTGACAAACGCTTCACTGTGCGACCGCAAGCGGGACCGGTGTTGGCCCAATACAGCGCTATCTTGACTGGAAATTCCTAAGAAGGTTTTGCGCAGGTTAATGTCTTTTGAAGAAATCATCATCTGCAAGGGCTTAAGCATGTTTTTCATCAAATTCACGAATCCTGGGGAGGCTTTGCCTGTTCCACAGGCAGCTTCCACCGGTTAAAGGATGCGGGGGAAAGGCATCTGATGATTAATTCAGGGAAAAGCGGGGGTAGGGCTTTTCGGAAGAACTGACTGCTAAATCAGCTTGTTGCTACTTTAAAATGCTTGATATGAAAATGCAATCCCTGCCGGGGTTGCATCTAAGATCTGATGCTTATCGTTTTTTTGAGCGTGAGTATTTAGGGCAAGCAGCGATAGGCTTCTCTCAGGGGATCGCTGGACAAGTCATCCGTGACTTGCCAGAGAACGAAAAACCCAAAAGTAGGGTTTTTGTTTTTCCTGTAAGGTCAATCACTTGTGGTGATTTACCCCGGTGGCACATCCCTGTGCAGCAGCACTCTGGCTGAATCAGAGCTAACGGTAAAGTGCGTGGGCGCCAAAACGCATTTGGTGAGGGCGCCCCAGTTTTTCCTGGATGAAATCGATGGCGAACAGGGGAGACAGGGCTTTGCCATCCCAGCGGTAGGCTTTGACGAATTGCTCGTTGTCTTTGCCTTTTTTGTCCCATTTCGACAATAAAGAAGAACTGAAATACACCCGCTTGCCGTCCCAGCTTTGGGACACCATATTGACCTGGGCGCCTATCTTCTTTTTATAGACTTCCTTGGGATGAAAGGGGTCGGAAATGTCAAAAAGGTGGGCTGTGCCATCCATAAAGGTGGTGACCCACAAGCGCTGGTCGTCGCTTTCGATGGAGATATCCACCGGCAAGGGTGTTTTACTGGGGTCACCGATGTCAGAGACCGCTTTGGCGTGCCATTGACCTTTATCATCCAGATAGATCAGCCAGATTTTGGCGGTCAATGCGGTACTGGTGAGACAGTAATTATGGTTGGGGTGCCAAGCACACCGGATTTCCAGTGGCGCGCCGGGCACATCGAAAATCATTTTGGGACGGCGGTCATTCAAGTCCCACAGGACCATGGTGTTGCCAAATTCCTTCATGGCTTTTTCGTCTTGCACCAGCTCGCCAAAATCGCGCATATAATTTTTGTGGCCGGTGAAGGAGGATGTCAGCATAATATCCAGACGGGGCAGGGCGCGTACATCGTAGCCATAGCCATCAGCGTATTTGCCGGTTTTGACAGCACCTTGCAGATTGTCGTCGGTAGGCATCCAGTAAGTGGCGACATAGTTACCATCATTGGTGTATTCCACCAAGGCGGTACGGCCGCCATAATCTTTATTGTTGGACAGGCCGCTGATTATCATCCTGCCGGGCAAGGCGTAGGTAGTATGGGGGCCGACCACGCCGCCGCTTTTCGTGACAAAATCGTCAATCACCTTCACCAGTTTGGGTTTGGCCGGGTTGGAATGAACATCAAAAATAAAGATTTTGCTGGTATCAAGCCCTCCTGCCCATAAAAATTTGCGGTCATCGGTGAATCCTGAATGATGGGCTTCGTGCCGCCCGCCAACGGAAACCGTGTGAATTACCTTGCCGAAGGTCTTGGACTTGGGATTGGCATCGATAGTGACCAGTTTGTCCGAGCCGTCACCCAAGCCCTCCATGCCCAAAGTCCAGACATAGACAAAATCTTCCTGGCCCACGATCTTGGCCATGTAGGGAGACAAGGGTGTTTCGTCTCCAAAGCCCGGATGTCCGAAGACCATGCCAAGCGTGATGAGTATGAGTCGCAAGTATTTCATAGGTTACCTCTTCAACCTGTTGTGAATTTTATTGAGAAAGGCGTTGGGCGCTAGCCTTCCGCAGTTGTTGGATCAATTTTGGTCTTTACTGGACTGATTTTGTTGGCGGGAAATCCGCCTTTGGCGGCGTGTTCCTGGATGGCTTCGGCATTGGGAGCGATGTACACGCAATAAATCTTGTCATCGGTGACATAGCTTTCCACCCACTGGATGGCGGGCCCCATCTCTTTCAAGATGCCGCAAGATTTTTGGGAAATGGCTTGCAGTTCCTCGGGGGAAAGATTGCCAGCACCGGGGATGTCACGTTCAATGATGTATTTAGGCATTTTGGCCTCCTTTTTTGTGGTTGAATGATTGGGCCGTTTTGCTAAACGGCCGCCTGAAAAATCATGGGGGCAGGGTTTCTTCAAAAACTTGGGTCATAAAGGTGTGGAGTGGGGCTGGAGAGCGCTCGATTTTCATCCGCAGGAGCGCGCCTTGCCAATAATCCACAATAAAATCAGCCAGCGTTTCGGCGTTACGGTCGGTGCGAATCAAATGCTGCTCTTGGGCTTGGATGAGCCCTTGGCTGATTTTGTCGCGGTATTTATGCAGCGCTTCTTGCAGGGCCTTGCGGCAGGTGTCGCTGGTATCGCCGATTTCTCCCATCAAATTGCCCAGCAGGCAGCCACCTTTGAAATCATTGTCCATTAATTCCTCAATCAAGGCTTCGAAATAGCGCTGCAAGGCGGTAACAGGATCTAGATCGGGCTGGTTTAAGAAAGACTCGAGTTGTTGAATGAAGGGTTCGATATAGTGGTGAATAACTTCCGCGCCAAAGGCTTCTTTGCTGGAAAAATAATGGTAGAAAGAGCCTTTGGGAATATCCACGGCAGATAAAATGTCCTTGATTCCGGTTCCGTGATAGCCCTGTTCCATCAATAGTTGTACTCCTTGGTCCAAGAGCTTGGCTCGCTTGAGTTGTTTGTGATGGCGGCGGTTCATGATTGAATTATATGACCGGTCGTCTCTATTTGCAAAACTTTTACGCTGTAACACAGGGTATAGTAATGCAGTGTATGTTTTTCCGGAAAACCGAGAAAAATGGCGCCATGTTCTATTGCCAATAACAAATTGTCGGCCGGGGTAGTGATTGTTCGTTTTATTGAGCAACGGCCCCATTATCTGTTGCTGCGGGTGTATCGCTATTGGGATTTCCCCAAAGGGCTGGTAGAGCCTGGGGAAGATCCGTTACAGGCGGCTATCCGGGAGGTTCGGGAAGAGACTGGTTTAACCGATTTGCACTTTCGTTGGGGGCCTGTCTTCAAACAAACGCCCCCCTATAGCCGGGGCAAAGTGGCTCGGTACTACTTGGCGGAAGCAGCCAGGGGGAAAGTGTATTTGCCTGTTAATCCGGAACTGGGGAAGCCGGAGCATCACGAATTCCGTTGGCTGGCTTACGAGCAAGCGCGTCCTCTGTTGGTGAAAAGGTTACAAGCCGTTCTGGATTGGGCGCATGGAATAGTTACCGGCAATGTGGTGCGCTGAATGATGATTGAAGATCCATTGCTGCAAGCAAAATTGCACTTCCTCCAGCAACCGCAAGCTTACCCTGATCGGCCGCGCCGGGTCGAAATCATTGAAACCCGAATGTCTTGGGTCTTTCTGACCGAGCAATATGCTTACAAGCTAAAGAAACCGGTCCGTTATGACTATTTGGATTTTAGTACGGCAGAGCTCAGGAAATTCTACTGCAACGAAGAACTGCGCCTCAATCGCCGTCTTGCGCCGATGATTTATTTGGCAGTGCTGCCCCTCACCCATACCAATGGCATGTTGCAGTTGGATGGCCCTGGTGAGCCGATAGATTGGTTAGTCAAAATGCGGCGTTTACCCCGGACAAAAATGTTGGATGTGTTGATAAAGGATGGGGCGGCAACCAAAAACCACTGGCGAGCATTGGCCACTGTCTTGAGCCGGTTTTACCGCGCTTGCGAGCCTATTGATATGAGCGGTGAAGAATACCGTAATCGTTACCGTGAAAGCATTCTCCTGAATCTTGAATCCTTACAATCCCACTATTCACGGCTGCCCGTGGAACCAGGCATTCAAGCCTGCAAAGCGCAATTGGCGGTTTTGGAGGATCATCCAGAATGGTTTGATGAGAGAGTCAACCAAGGAAAAATTGTGGAAGGGCATGGAGATTTACGCCCTTGCCATGTGTGTTTCGAGTCACCTGTCCCGGTCATTATTGATTGCCTGGAGTTCAACCGGGATTTCCGCATTCTCGATAGTGTGGATGATATCGCTTTTCTGATTATGGAATGTGATTATCTCGGTGCTACGGAATTTGCGCATGATTTCCTAAAGAGTTTCCAAAACAGTACTTGCGATTATCCGCCGGCACCATTACTGAATTTTTATCTGGCTTATCGCGCCACTTTAAGAGCGCGATTGGCTTTGAGCCGTTTTCAAGAAGTAGAGCAAAAGCAATGGAAGCAATGGCAGGTCTGTGCCCGGCGTTATATGGCGCTGGCGGCTAACTATAGTCATCGGTTGGAGGTTTAACTCACCAACATATCCAAGGCAATCGCATGCCCTGCCAATATATCGTTTTCATTTTTCAATAACGTGAATCCTCCCGGTGTAATCTCGGGCTGTTTACTCGATTGTCAATAAATCGGTCAACGATTCCCCTGAATAAACTCTTTGGATGGCATCAGCGATGAACTGTGCCGTCTTCAAAACGGTTAATTTATTAAGAACTCTGGGATTGTTGAGCCGCCAGGGAGGAACTGTGTCAGTGATGATGATTTCGTCAATGGCCGGGTTGTCGAGAACGCTGTTGGCGGCTTCGCTGAACATCCCATGGGTCACGATGGCAATCACTTTGTTGGCGCCATTTTGTTTGCACGATTGGGCTGCATGACATAAAGTACTGCCACTGACAATCATGTCATCGATAATCAAAACCGTTGAATCATTAACTGTTCCCACTAAGCGGCCATGAGTGAGCTTGCCGCCACTACGCAGTTTTTCGACAAATGCACTGTTGATTTCCATCTGATGTGCCTTTGACAGTGCCAAGCGAAATTTTTGCGCCCGTTTGTAGCCGCCGGTATCGGGAGAAACGACGGTAATTTTGGCGGCGTCTCCAAGAGTGAGAGACAAATAGTGGATAAATAACGGCAGCGCTTCCAGGTGCTCAGTGACACAGCGAAAGGCATTTTCGAATGCCGCCGGATTGTGGGCTTCCAAGGTCATCACCCGGTCTGTCCCCACCGCTTCGATAATTGAGGCCAAATAGCGGATACTTACCGGATCCCTCGGTTGGGTGCGGCGATCCTTGCGAGCATAGGCTAAATAAGGGAGAACGAGAGTGATTTCCCGCGCTGAAGCGTCTCTAAGCGCACCGGTGAACATGATGAGCCGGCAAAGCTTGTCATTGACGCTCAGATGGGAGTCTGAATAAAGGGAAGCAATGACAAAAACATGGTGCCCGCGCACGCTTTGCAACGGGCGAATCTTATGTTCCCCGTCTTCGAACTCCCGCTCTTCATGGGCTGCCAGGGCGATATTGAGATGAGCAGCAATGGCCTCACTGTAGGATCGGTTGGCATTGAGAGTAAAGAGCGAGAAATCCTTCATGTTTTTTTCGTGTATGTTGTTAATGAAAAGATTGCCGGCTTTCTTGGATTCGTCATGCAAGGAAGAATTTAACTATGCTTGGCAATAGATGTTATATGTTAGAGGGGATTTCCCATGAATGCCAAGTGGCCTTGTTTTACTCAGCTACACATTGATGCGGCCCGTTTTGCCAGTGATGATTTCAATCTTTTCCATGATCCTGTTAAATGGCAAAGGTTAAAGGAAAATCCTTTTGAAGGCCCCATTGTATTGGGGTTTCAAACAGAATGCTGGTTGGCGGAAGCGCTGCGTGAAATTCAGGGGCGTTATGAAAACCCTGAATTAATTCGTGAATTGCGTTTTAGCAATTTTCAGATCAATTTTGCCGGTGTGCTCAAACCCGGCCAACCCTTCGATCTGACGGTCAAAAAACCCCAGTGGGATCCAGAAAAAGGGACTCTCAGTTACCGGGTTATGATCAAAAACGACAGGGGGGTGGTGTTGATGGGATATCATCGGTTGTCCCGTCAGCCTTTGGTTTTGGAAGGAGAGAGTATATCTGACTTACCGGATCTCGATTTGGTGGAAGATCGAGAGCCAGTTACGGGCACGCCCTATTTTCTCAAGCGGAAATACATGATGACCGCCAACGCCAAAAATTTTTTGATGGGGTCATTGGTGGACCCAAGCCAATATTTTGACGAACTGGAAAATAAGATCAGGTTTCCGGAACTGTTCCCCGTCAGTTATATTTCCTGCGCCTTGTTGGAACGCGCTCACAGCCGGGGTCACGATTTTGAAGCCGATCCGATGGTCTATACCCAACATCATATTTCCCTGGATCGGCCTTTAACTGAAAAGCTGAACAGTAATGACTGCCTTAATATTTTGGTGGCATTTGACAATGAATATCACAACCCTGGGTTGCACACCAAAATAGAACAAGAGAGATACCGCTGTTTTGGGATTGTCGATGGGAGAATTTTATTCCGTGCCCGGATTGGTTTGGCGCCCTTGTCTGAAGTTGTGAAAGCGCATGCTAAAAAATCTTAAGTGCTTGTAATCTCATAGAAAAAGCATGACGTCTGGACAATCAAGGTTGTACCATTTCTCATGCTTAATCTTCGGCGGCAATACTGACCCAGTCTCCCGTTTCGTTGGCAAAGAGCGATGAAGAGAGGGAATTTACCCATGAGAGGCTGCTTAAAACATAGGTAGCGCCACCCAAGGCCACCGCATCCACCAGGCAATACCAAGCCGCCACACCACTGGGAGGATTGCCTTGCGGCAGAGACAAAATGGGATCCAAGGGCACCCAGGTCCAGGTACCGAGAGAAGTGCCTATCAATTCCAAATGGGTGGTGACAAAAAACGCAGCGGTATAGACCAACGGCGCCCGACCCCAGATAACCCAGGGCAAATATACCAAAAACAAAATCATGCCGATCCAATCGCCGCGATCGGCCAGAGTCACTCCCCACAAAGACCAAAGCCCCATGATGAGCAAGACACTAAAGACTATCGGACGCTGAAACTTCTGAAACAGTGAAGAACGGGCCAAAGCCACGGCGGTTAAATACACCATGCCGTGGCCAGGGGGTATATAGGCGGGGATATTGTGGAATTGATAAATATATCCACCCATATAGCCGGAAGCGAAGTGTTCACCAGCGGTAGCAAATAAAACGGCAATTAAAACTTGCAGCCGCACCAGGTTGGATTCCCATAGCAGTAATCCAAACAACGCCACCCAGGCGCATTTTCCCAAAGCATTTTGTAATTCCAGGTCTGCCAGAGAATCCAGATACAGGCAAAGGGCAATGCCTATAAAGGTGATACCTGAGATTACCAAGTCTTTTTTGCTGTCTGAAAGCGCTTTCCCCAAAGTCATATTGAGCGGTTTTCGAGTGGATATGGAACCAAAGAGTTAACTTACACGCTATTGGCGGTAAGCACAAGCATTGTCTAGCCAAAAACCCTTGAAGACAGTATGATTTCCAAGGCGAGGGTACGGTAGAACTATATCTATTAGAGTTCGTCGAAAAATGTAAACTTCCCTAAGGAACCTCTGAACAAGTCATCCTTGGCTTGTTCAGAGAGCGAAAAACAAAAATTGCGATTTTTGTTTTTCTCACAAAGTCAATCATTTACAGTGAGTGACTTTGGCGGCACATCCCTGTGCCGCAGGAGCCTCTGATTAAGTCAGAGACTCCCTAATGAAGATGATGGCTTCGAACTGAAGAGGTGACCATGTTTCAAAAATTGTTTCAAAATAAATATTCCCTTGTTATGCTGGCGGTTTACGTCGTGGCATTGTACGTGCTACTCAATAAGGCGATTGTGCCTTTTGTCTTTAAAGTGCTCGATAGCAGTGTCTTTACGGGCGATCCGCAGCAATCCGGGCAAATGACCGAAGTACATGATTCCCGCACCGCCATGGCGCTGCTCCAGTGCAATCAGTTCGTCAAAGAAGAGTTTGGCGATGATGCCATGCTGACTTTTTCCGACAGGGATTATGATTCCTGGGATATTGGCTACGGGCGCTTTATCATCAAGTCCCATGTGGACGTGCGGCCTCATCCCGGCGATCCTGTCGTGCGCAAGAATTATGTTTGCCAAATCAAGCACGAGGATGGGGATATGGCCGATATAAATAATTGGGAGCTTGGAGGTCTCACCTTGAATGACGTTCAAGTCTCACAATAAATATTGAAAGCTTGTTACATTCAATACCACCGGAACAGGCGTCGTAAATAACGCCTGTTCCGGCATGATCATTAGTCTTCTACTTGTTGGATACCGTCCAATTGCCACGTGGCATTGAATCCCCGGCGGGGGCGGACAAAGTGCCATACTTCCTGGACGGTTTCGGGCGAATGTGAACCTTCCTGGATTCTTGCGGTAAACAGCACACTGGCCTGTTGGTGGCCATCTTCCTCGAAACCCACCAGCTCTGCGTCCAAATCCAGAATCTTGACGGGCAAGTCGTTTCCTGCCATCGCCTTTTGCCGCTTGATCTCAATAAACACGTCGTCGGTGGTCAATCCCCGAATCTCAGCCAATTCGTTTTGGTTCCAGGCATCCTGGAGTTGTCTGAATGCCCGTTTGGCCCCTTCCAGAAAGCCTTCCAGGTCAAAGTCCGATGGAAGTTCTATTTCAGCCGGAAAGTCTGTTCCCGCCAGGGGAGAATGACGGCCTTTTTTACCCAAGATATCCGTATCGAAGGGTGCACTGCTTTTTTCCCGAAAGGCGGGATTGGGATAATCGCCCATTGTCCCCATCGGGGTCTCGGGCGTAGGGCCTGCACGCCGGGAAAGCAGCTTGAAGGCCAGAAACGCCAGTCCACCGAAGACCAATAGATCCATCAAATTGAGGTGCTCAAAGGCGCCGCCGAAAAATAATGCACCCAACAAGCCACCAATGGCAAAAGGCGCCAGCCATCCCAGAAGCCCGCCCCGGTTGCGCCAGGATTGACGGGTGGATTGGTTGCGCTGGATGGCCTTTTGTTGATTGAAGGTGCGTTGCCGTTGCAGTTGTGAACGTTTGAAAGGTTGGCTGTAAAAAGATCTGCCGCCAAACGAACGGCCGCCGCCAAAGCGTTTTGCTTCGGCATCGCCAATGGATGAAAGCACAACAATGAACACAGCCGATATTAACAGAAGAAACTTACTGTACTGAAGCATAAAAGTTTTCCTTTCGGTTAAGGGTAATTTCCTGCCCCTTGGGGCTGAAGAAGATGCCGTCAATCCGTTTTGCCGGATCGGCCTTGGCTTTCTCTTCGGGCACACAAGGGGCGGGTAGTTATGGTTAAGTGAAATAAACCGCTTGCAAGCTTAGACAAAAATTTCGCCCATCATTCCCGAACCCAATGGCCGCTGCGTCCCCCGCTTTTTTCCAGTAAGCGGATCGAGTGCATGGTCATTCCCCTATCGACCGCTTTGCACATATCATAAATCGTCAGCAGTGCTATCTGAACCGCAGTGAGCGCTTCCATTTCCACACCGGTGGGTCCTACCGTCTCCACCGTGGCCTGGCAACGAATGCGGTGATTGGAAATTTCAGGGGTTAGATCGATGGCCACCTTTGTCAGGGGGATAGGGTGGCAAAGGGGAATCAAGTCGGCGGTTTTCTTGCTCGCCATAATAGCAGCAACTCGCGCGACTGCGAGCACATCGCCTTTTTTGTGGTTGCCTTGCTGAATGAGATTTAAGGTTTCTGGCTGCATTTCAATAAAGCCTTCCGCCACCGCCTGCCGATGGCTGGCGGGCTTTTCCCCCACATCCACCATATGGGCTTCGCCTGCGGTATTAAAGTGCGTCAATTTTGACATCAACCCTCCCTCACATTGAAAGATGGACTTATTGTATAGTAGGTGTCAACCAATGCCCGGGATTTTTGTCTCAGAGGCATGTCAATTTGAGGGGTGTAATTTTATGACGATTCGGGTGCGTTTGTTTGCCAGCCTCAGCGAGCAGTGGCAAATTGATCAAAAAACCATCCAACTCAAAGAAGGGCAAACAGTGGCGGCGGTGTGGCGGGAAATCACCGGCGAATCCTTACCCGATAGCATTTTAATGGCTGTCAATATGGAATATGCCCGGCCGGATACTCCGGTCAAGGCGGGGGATGAGGTGGCATTTTTTCCGCCTGTCACGGGAGGATAGGTTGTGACCGTCCAACTAAAGCCCAAACCTTTTGATCCTTTTCGATTGCTTCTGCAATATCAGGAGTCCCGCCTGGCACCGGGCAGTTATGGCGCCACTGCCAGTTTTATCGGCACCATGCGGGATTTTAATCAAGGAGATTCGGTCAAGCGGTTGTTTCTTGAACATTATCCGGGGATGACCGAGCGGGAGTTGGAAAAAATCATCGCCGAAGCCAGACAGCGCTGGGCGTTCCTGGAGGCGCTGGTGGCACACCGGGTTGGGGACATCTTCCCTGGCGAGCCGATAGTCCTGGTGGTGGTGTGGTCAGTCCATCGGGGGCCCGCTTTCGATGCCTGCCGCTATATTATGGAAGCGCTTAAAAGCCGGGCCCCGTTTTGGAAGAAAGAAAAGCTTCCCCACAAGGAACGTTGGGTGAGTAATGACGAAAACCTTCAAAATTGAGGTTTATCTTTGGCTTCCTGGTAGCGTTTAATGCTGTTGAGAATTTCTTCCTTGGCTTCTTCCGGCCCCAGCCAGTCTTTTACCTTGACCCACTTGCCCGGTTCCAGATCTTTGTAATGCTCGAAGAAGTGGGCAATCTGATCCAGCTGGGCCTTGGGAACATCCCGGAAAGAGCTGACCTGAGTGTAAAGCGGGGTTAATTTATCGGCGGGAACCGCCAGCACTTTGGCGTCGATGCCGGATTCATCTTCCATCTCCAGCATGCCAATGGGGCGGCAGCGGACGACGGAACCGGAAATCAGCTTCCACGGCGCAATCACCAGAACATCCACGGGATCGCCGTCATCGGACAAGGTATGGGGAACGTAGCCATAGTTACAGGGATATTGCATGGCCGTTCCCATGAAACGATCAACAAACAAGGCGCCGGTCTCTTTGTCGATTTCATATTTAACCGGATCGCTATAGGCTGGAATTTCGATCACGACGTTGATATCGTGGGGCAGGTTGGTGCCAGAACTGACGCGCATCAATGCCATAAAATTCTCCTTTAAGGATTAACAAAACTATTCATTATGGAATACCACGGCAATTTGCGCAAAATGAATACGGCTTTGGACGACCAGGGAAACGCTCTGTATGCATTGCCCCTGAGCGACCAAACCATTGACCTAAACCCGCTTCTCGGCCAGTCAATCAAACTCGCCTACTCGGGAACGATCCACTGTATTCACTGTGGCCGGAAAACCGCCAAAAGTTTCAACCAAGGTTATTGTTTTCCCTGTTTCCGAAAATTGGCGCGCTGCGATACCTGCATCATCAAACCCGAATTGTGTCACTACCATCAAGGCACTTGCCGTGAACCCGAGTGGGGGGAAATCCACTGCTTCCAGCCCCACATCGTTTACCTGGCCAATTCTTCCGGGCTTAAGGTCGGCATTACCCGCCGGAGCCAAATTCCCACCCGCTGGATCGATCAAGGCGCGGTGCAGGCCCTGCCCATTTTGGAAGTCTCTTCCCGCTACCTGGCGGGAAAGTTGGAAGTCATTCTGAAACAACACGTCAGCGACCGTACCCAGTGGCAGAAAATGCTCAAAAGCAAAGCGGAGACCTTAGACCTGGAAGATCAACGGGACCGCTTATTAGCGCTTTGCGAACCAGAGATAAACCAGACGGCAACCTCTTGCGAAAAAGAAGCGGTCCAATGGCTGGCTAGAGCCGGTGCCGTGGTAATTCATTATCCTGTTTTGGAATACCCGGCTAAAGTGAAAGCCTTCAATTTTGACAAATCCCCAGAAGCGGAGGGCAGGCTGCTTGGCATCAAGGGACAATACCTGATTTTTGACAGCGGGGTGATCAATATCCGTAAATTCGCTGGCTATGAAGTGGCTTTGAGCTATTAAAAGCCAGTTTACAATCCATTGGGGTGGGGCCAAACCGCTGATGAATGGTTGGGTGGATGCGAAGCCAAGTGATGGGCCGTGAAGGATTCGAACCTTCGACCGACGGATTAAGAGTCC
>JALSQY010000079.1 GCA_026985035.1 Methylothermaceae bacterium | reverse complement strand
ACAAAATCCATCCGCATTTTGCCAAAGGGGGGCGCTTCGAAAAGCTGTATCCCGTCTACGAAATGGTGGATACGTTTCTTTACTCTCCGGCGGATGTAACGCCAGATCCGGTGCATGCGCGCGATGCCATCGATCTCAAGCGCGTGATGACCTATGTATGGCTGGCGACTTTTCCGGCTGTGTTGATTGCCCTGTACAACACGGGTTACCAGGCAAACAACGCCATGCAGGCAATTGGCGCGGAAACCATTCCCAATTGGCGGGGGCCGATCATGGATTGGTTTGGTTATAACCCGTCCAATCCTCTTTCCTGCCTGATGCACGGCGCGCTATATTTTTTCCCGATCTATATTGTCACGCTGGTGGCGGGCGGGATCTGGGAGGTCTTGTTTGCTGTGGTGCGCAAACACGATGTGAATGAAGGCTTTTTCGTTTCCTCCATCTTGTTCGCATTGTCGCTGCCTCCGGCGATTCCCTTGTGGCAAGTGGCCCTGGGAATTTCTTTTGGCGTTGTGCTGGGCAAGGAAGTATTCGGCGGGACGGGCAAGAACTTCCTGAATCCGGCTTTGACAGGACGCGCGTTTTTGTTCTTTTCCTATCCGGCCTTTATGAGCGGGGATTCGGTTTGGACTGCCGTGGATGGCTACAGTGGCGCGACGCCGCTTGCTTTGGCCGCGCAAGGCGGTGTGGATGCCATCAAAGAGGCCGGTTTTTCCTGGTCGCAAACTTTTTTTGGCTTTATGCCTGGCTCCATTGGGGAAACCTCAACCCTGGCAATCATCTTGGGGGCGGTCTTTCTGCTCTATACCGGCATTGCCAATTACCGCATCATGGCGGGAGTGCTGATTGGCGTGATAGTGATGTCGCTTATCTTTAATATCACCGGCAGCGATACCAATCCCATGTTCAGCATGCCATTTTATTGGCACTTGACGTTGGGAGGCTTGGCGTTCGGTCTGGTCTTCATGGCAACCGATCCTGTCAGTGCTGCGATGACCGATACCGGCCGTTGGATTTTCGGTATCCTGATTGGAGTCATGGTCGTGTTGGTCAGGGTGGTGAATCCTGCATTTCCCGAGGGGACCATGTTGGCAATCCTGTTTGCCAACATTTTCGCTTCCCTCATCGATTACTTTGTGATTCAGGCAAATATCAGAAGAAGGGCCAAACGCAATGCCTAATAATACAAGCGAACAGCAACTCACTCAGTGGCAAGTCAAATGGCAGGAGTGGAAGGAAAAGGCCAAGGTTTACCGAGACCGGATACTCGCCCTGCCCAATGACAGTTTTGAAAAAACCCTCGCCGTGGCTTTTTGGGTCTGTATGGCATGCGCCGTGGTGGTGGCGTTTTCCGCCGTCGCCTTACGGCCGTTGCAAGTATCCAATAAAGCCGCCGATATGAAGAAAAACATCCTCGAGGTGGTGGGCCTTTGGGAGAAGGGGCTGGATATCGATGAGGCTTTCAAGCAATTCGATACCAAGGTGATAAGCCTGGAAACTGGCGATATCATAGAAGATATGGACCCCAATACATTCGATATGCGCAAGGCGGCCAAAGATCCCGCCATGAGCAAGGAAATTCCAAGGGAACGGGACATTGCAGGAATCAAGCGCAAGCCCAAATATGCCACAGTTTACTTTCTTAAAGATGACAGTGGCGAAGTCAAGGCGATTGTTCTGCCGGTTTGGGGCTATGGTCTGTGGTCAACCATGTATGGCTTTCTGGCCCTGGAGCCGGACTGCAATACGGTAATCGGGATTAATTTTTACGATCAAGGGGAAACGCCGGGACTGGGTGGCGAGGTCGTCAATCCCGATTGGCGCGCCCTGTGGAAAGGTAAAAAGGTCTATGATGAATCTGGTGCCCCGGTTTTGCGGCTGGTGAAAGGCAGTGTCAACCCGGAGCAAGCCGGCTCAGAATATAAGGTGGATGGCCTGGCGGGAGCAACCTTGACCAGCAATGGGGTCAGCAACTTGATTCGCTTTTGGATGAGCGAAGATGGTTACAAGCCCTTCCTGGACAAATTCTGCGGACAATAGAATTTTAGGAGAAACAGCGATGAGCGAAGAAATCCTTGAAGATACAGAGGAATTTGACTTCGAAAAAGTCAAACCTGTATTGGTCGATCCTTTAATCGACAATAATCCGATCACGTTGCAAGTTTTGGGGATTTGTTCCGCCTTGGCGGTCACGTCCCAATTGTCGACAGCGTTAATCATGTGCATCGCTCTAACATCGGTGGTGACGGCATCCAATACAGCGATTTCCCTGATACGAAATCATATTCCATCCAGTATCCGGATCATCGTGCAAATGACCATCATCGCCTCGTTGGTGATTGTAGTGGATCAAATTCTAAAGGCGGTGGCCTACGATATCAGTAAACAGCTGTCTGTGTTTGTGGGTCTGATCATTACCAATTGTATTGTGATGGGGCGGGCGGAAGCTTTTGCCATGCAAAATCCCCCTATCGCCAGTTTCTTCGATGGCCTTGGTAATGGTTTGGGATATAGCTTGATTCTGGTGGTTGTCGCCGTAATTCGCGAACTATTTGGTTCGGGAAAACTGTTGGGGATAGATATTCTTCCCGTGGTCAAGGATGGCGGTTGGTATGAACCCAACGGCTTATTGCTGCTGCCTCCCAGTGCATTCTTTATTATCGGCTTGTTCATCTGGGCGGTGCGTACTTGGAAACCGAAGCAAATCGAAGCGCCTGACTATCAAATCATGCCGGCCCATGGGGAGGTGGTGTAATGGAAGCTTTGGTCAGCTTGTTCGTCAAGTCGGTTTTCATAGAGAATCTGGCGCTGGCGTTCTTTTTGGGAATGTGTACCTTTTTGGCGGTGTCAAAAAAAATCAGCACTGCTATCGGTTTGGGAATCGCGGTCATTGTCGTTCAAACCCTCACCGTGCCTGCCAACCATTTGATTCATGCTTATCTTTTAAAAGAAGGCGCACTGTCTTGGGCTGGCTTGCCTGATGTGGATTTGAGCTTTCTGGTTTATTTGGCCAGTATCGGGGTCATTGCCGCCATTGTCCAAATCTTGGAAATGACGCTGGACCGTTTTTTTCCGGCCTTGTTTAATGCCTTGGGGATTTTCCTGCCGCTGATTACGGTGAACTGCGCCATCTTAGGGGGCAGCCTGTTCATGATTGAACGGGAATACAATTTAGTAGAAAGCGCGGTCTATGGTTTAGGCAGTGGATTTGGTTGGGCACTGGCCATCACCGCCATGGCGGGCATCAGGGAAAAGCTAAAATATAGCGATGTGCCGGCGGGGTTGCGCGGCCTTGGGATTACCTTTATCACGGCGGGTCTGATGTCCTTGGGATTTATGGCCTTTTCTGGAATTCAGCTCTAAAAACAAGGTTAAAACATGTTGGAGATCATTTTAGGCGTTGTCTTTTTTACGCTCATCGTTATTGCTTTGGTGATGGTGATTCTCTGGGCCAAGTCTCACTTGGTGCCCCAAGGTGAGGTGGAAATCGTCGTCAATAATGAAAAGACGATCAAAACCCCGGTCGGTGGCAAGTTATTGATGGCGCTGGCGGATGCCGGGCTTTTTGTGCCATCGGCTTGCGGCGGTGGCGGTACTTGTGCCCAGTGCCGGGTAAAGGTATTGGAAGGGGGCGGAGATTTATTGCCCACCGAGGCAACCCATATCAGCAAGCGTGAAGCCCGTGAAGGTGAGCGACTGTCCTGCCAGGTGACGGTCAAGCAGCCGATGAAAATCGAAGTGCCGGAAGAGGTTTTTGGGGTCAAGAAGTGGGAATGCACGGTTCGTTCAAACCATAATGTGGCCACTTTTATCAAAGAGCTGGTGTTGGATCTTCCCGATAATGAAACCCTGGATTTCCGCGCCGGGGGTTATATTCAAATCGAATGCCCTCCTTATTACATCAAGTTTTCCGAGTTCGACATTGAAGAAGAATTCCGCGATGAGTGGGATAAATACAATCTGTGGGATCTGGAATCCAAGGTGGATGAGCCTGTAGTACGCGCTTATTCCATGGCCAACTTTCCCTTGGAAAATGAAATTGTCATGCTCAATGTGCGTATTGCGACGCCACCACCGGGTTTGGATGTCCCGCCGGGAAAAATGTCTTCTTATATCTTCAATCTGAAGCCGGGCGACAAAGTGACGATTTCCGGTCCCTTCGGGGAATTCTATGCGCGGGACACCGATAATGAAATGGTATTTGTCGGTGGCGGTGCCGGCATGGCGCCGATGCGGTCCCATATTTTCGATCAGTTGATTCGTCTGAAAAGCAAACGCAAGATGACCTTCTGGTACGGAGCACGCAGCTTGCGGGAAACTTTCTATGTCGATCACTTCGATAAACTCCAGGAAGAAAACGAAAATTTCCGTTGGTATTTGGCATTGTCAGAACCCAAACCGGAAGATAACTGGACAGGCTATACAGGCTTTATCCATGAGGTGCTCTACCAAAATTATCTGAAGGATCATCCTGCTCCCGAAGATTGTGAATATTATCTCTGTGGACCACCGGTGATGAATGCGGCAGTAATTAAGATGCTCGAGGATTTGGGTGTCGAAAGAGAAAATATCATGCTGGATGATTTCGGCGGTTGATACCCCCAAAATGCTGATGTTCCTGCGAGGAGCCCTGGTGCTCCTCGTTTTGTTTGCGGGGGGGTGCCAGCAGGGACCCAAGGCTGACTTTGCATACCGGGGGCTGGCTTTGGGTACCAGTTTTTCCGTAAAAGTCACCACCTTGCCCCCGGGCATCGACAGGGAATTTTTAAAAAATAAGTTGGATAGCCTGATTGAACAGGTTAACCAACAAATGTCC
>JALSQY010000078.1 GCA_026985035.1 Methylothermaceae bacterium | reverse complement strand
GGTTCATGCGATTGCCCTGGGTAGGAGGCGGTTTACCGTATTCCTCCCTTGACTGGCTGAATTTTTCAAGAAGGAGGTAAGGATCATGATTAAACTGTTGCAGTTTTTGGTTGCGGCTTTGGTAACAGTATTTGTGTTGGAGGTCAGTGCTGGTGGCGGAAATGAATATATTCCTCCCTCGGGAGGTAAAAAAGGTGAAGTGCGGCTGCCTGAAGTCAAATATATTCGGAACACTCCGGATCTTCCCGATCCTGTCTATAACGTTGTTCTGGAACAGGATGAAAAGGATTGGAGGGTTTTTCGTTTGCGGGATTACCAGCGGGTTCAGGGCGACATTAATGAAGTGATCACTGACAGAGATGTTTTTTTGACCCCGGAAATAACAGGCGTGTATGGCCAGGTCACTCTGAAGATGCCAACGGTGCCCTTCAGGCGTTATGGCAAAATGATTGCCGTGCTTTATGATCAGGATGACAATCTGACATATGTGGAACAAACCGGTGGGCGGGGAATTTACCAAATACATGCATTGCCGGGACAGTACCGGTTATGTTTGATTGAGGGTATGAGTCCGTTGATCAAGGATAGAATACCGGTGGGCGGTTGTATGGAAATTGAAGTAACCAATGAATTGTTGCGGTGTGATATGGAAAGCGACAACGTGAAACATTCGGCTGAATTCGATTGCCGCAATGAACCTGTCAAGGAATTCAGACCTGATCTCATCACGGGAGGTTAATGTCAAGTTATTGAATAGGCTTGCGTTTCACAATTCATTGTCTTGCATTTTCGGTATATGAGCGAACCCAATCTACGGTTTGTATGCCGCTATCGCCGCGCCACCCCGGCGCGGATCGCCGAAACCGTGGAATTTCCCCGCTTGCAGTTGCACGGCATGGACGCCGCCAAAGAACAGGTTTTTGCCGGGCCACTGTTTATAGTTGGAGAAATGGTGGGCAAGTTCCTGGACGGCGTGCCCGGGGAAGCCGTTTTCCAGATTCAGCAAGCCATTTTCAAAGTGCAGCCGGGGGGCTTGGATTGCCTCTTCGAGGGGCATTTGAAAATCGATCAGGTTGACCAGGGTTTGCAGGATCGCGGTGCGCAGCCGGTTGGAGCCGCCGGAACCCAGAGCGATGGCGCTGTCCGGCAAAAAAGCAAGCGTGGGCGCCATCATCGACGTCATTCGGCAATTGGGTTGCCATTGGTGAAAACCGTGGGGGTTGAGATCTTCCTCTCCAAGCATATTATTGAGGATCACCCCGGTGCCAGGAATCATGTAGCCGCAGCCTTCACCGTTGCTGGTGGTCAAGCTGGCGATATTGCCGTCTTTGTCCATGATGCTGATGTGTGTGGTGCCCCGGCTGCATAAGGGGTGTGATCCGAGCCGGGCCAAATAACGGGCAATCGTATTTGAATCGAGCAAAGGGGGGAAGGCATCGGGGTGGGTTTCGTCCAGGTCATAATCGAGCCGTGCCCGTTGGGTGGCTTCTTGTACCCGTGTCAACAGGTCGAGATAGGGGTACTCACCAAATTGGGCGCGACTCAAATCGAACTGTTCCAGTAACTTCAGGGCAAAGGCAATTAAAATCCCGCCGGAACTGGGGGGCGGGTTGGTCAAAATCCGGCTGTTGCGATAAGTCAGTGCCAGAGGTCGGCGGCGGATGACTTGATAGCATGCCAAGTCCGGGTGATCGAGCCATCCACCTTTCTGCCGGCACAGATCGACGATTTTGCCGGCGACTTCTCCCTCATAGAACCAGTCATCCCCTTCCAGGGCCAAATGCTCGATGAAATCAGCCAGTTTCGGGAGTGTCAGTACCTCTCCTTCCTGAATCAACTGGTCAGGACGGGACGGGCTGCGGAAGGTGGCAAAGGTTTCGGGATCTACATGGTAGATGGGAGAGACGACTTCGAATATATAAGCTTGAAAGGCGTTGACGTTGATTCCCTGGCGAGCCATCGAAATAGCGGGTTCCGCCACCACTGTCATGGGGAGCTTCCCTAGTTCCTTTTGGATGGCAAACAAGCCTTTGACAACGCCGGGAACGGCAATGGAAGCCGCGCCAATATGAAATTCCTGGCGGGTAGTGCCGAAGTCCGCGGTAATGGGATAAAAGTCCAAAACGCCGCTGGAAATGGATCGCCGGGGTGTTTGGACAAAGAAGTCATAGAGGGTAGTTTGCCCTTTGTGCCGGGCAAGCAGGTAACCACCACCCCCTAGCGATGCGAGGACAGGTTCGGCAACGCAAGCCGCCAGATGGGCGGCAACGGCGGCATCAAAGGCATTGCCGCCGGCTTGAATGATAATCTTTGCGGCTTCCGCTGTTTTGGGATGACCTGCCGCGATTGCAGCCGATTGAGACATGATGAATCAGGTTGTTGGATGGAGAAAACAGGAGAGAAGCATCTTCGTTGTGACCTTTCAGAGATATTGTTATTCTCTTAAGCCAAGAATAAGGCAAGGCGTTAGAGGAGGAGATATGAAACGTTTCATGGCCGGAGTTGCTTTTCTTATGGTGCCATTATCTTTGCTGGCTGCTCCGATTACAAATTTATACGTCATCGGGGACAGCCTTTCCGACCAGGGCAATTTATTTGCCGCGACCGAGCAGCTGAGAGGGCGGGGCATTCCCGCGGCAGACCATTATTCTAACGGGAGGTTTGCCAATGGAAGAAATTATGTGGATTTCTTGGCGGAAAAATACGGCCTGGAAGTCCGCCCTTCTTCCGCGGGCGGCACGAATTTCGCCTATGGCGGTGCGCGCACCACTTATAACCGGGAAGAACAAGATGAGACGAAACCGTTGCCGGTCAATCAGGGCGGCACCCTGCCGAAAGGGGCGTTTCCCTGGACCCTGGAACTTCAGGCCGAGGCGTTTAAGGCAAGGAATTTTCATGACCCGGATGCATTGTATATTGTATTTTCCGGCGCCAACGATGTGGGAGATTTGATCGGTCCCACTCTCCGCGGGCAAATCAATCCCGCCGGTTTTATTTCGGGTGCGGTAGCGGGGGTGCAAAAGGTGATTCAGGCATACCGCGATGCCGGCGCGCGACAGGTTATCGTGCCGAATATTCCCGACTTGGCTTTGGTGCCGCTGATTTCAAGCCAGAATCCGCCGGAATCGACTGTGGTTTCAGACACAGCCACGGCTTTGGTGCGAAGCTATAATGCGGCACTGGATCAGATGCTGGATGGTTTTTCGGACATTGAAATCATCCGCTTTGATACCTTTACCTTCCTGGACAAGGTAGTTGCCGATCCTGGCAAGTATGGATTCGAAAATGTTACAGAGCCTTGCTACAGTGGGTTTGTTGCGCCTGATGATGGCACCCAAAGCGTTTGTGATTTCCCTGCCAAATATCTGTTTTGGGACGTCGAGCACCCGACAGAAGCTTTCCATCGGGTGCTGGCGGACCAACTGATAAAGACAATTCCCGAGCCCGGGATTTTGCTGCTCATTTTGATTGGAACGGTTTCCGTTGCAATCTTTCAGAAGAAAAGTGGGCGAAAGTAAACCGTGGCGATATTGGAAATAGTTGACTCTATTCTCGGTATGTCTTTTCGGTCTTTGCAAGACAACGGGTTACAGAGGGCTGGCTTTTTGTTGCCTGGAATGACTTGTGCTTGGTGGCAATAGCGATTTATTGTAATGTGTAAGATGCCAACTATTGATGGGCCTTAATTTTATAGCTGGTTTTTCAAAATGTTAGCATATTGCCAAAAGTACAAATGGACGGGTCGTGAACATGAGTGATAATGCAGAAGGTGAAAACAGCCGTCAGGATTTCGCAGATCAGCTCAAGGAGGCAGTGCGTAAACGCAAAGGCCAAAAAGAATTGATTCCCCCGGCCGGAATTCGCCGGGGCGGGCACTGGGAAACCTTGTCGGAAGACATCGAGGATGAATTTTTGGCGTTGGCGGTGGATAAAGAAAAGGCTGAGGAATACCAGCGCACCTCCCCCCCTAAAAAACAAAAGACACAAACTTCTATCCTCAAGGACTGGATAGAAAAAGAAAGAAATTTGGTGTTGGCGTCGCTTCTTTTGGGCGGGTTATCGGTTTTATTGGTATTAGTCTTAAGTGTTTTGGTGTATCGGCAAAACAATGAAATTGAACGGTTGGCCTCGCAACTAGAGAGTATCAATGGAGTGCCGCCTGCAACCCAGCCAGCCGATTTCGCGGCATTGAGCATGGAGGTTGAGCAGCTGCAGGGACGTCTTCAAGGATTGGAATCACAGGTTTCGAAAGCCGTTCCATTGGCTTCATCTTCAGGTTCCAGCGAGGCGGATGAAAAGCTGATCAGTAACTTGCGGCAGGAAATATCAGTCTATGGCAATCGTATTGCCGCGCTTGAAAAACAAGTGAATAGGCTTAAAAAGCCTTCTGTTCATCGGGCTGTGCCAGTAGTAAGCCAGACCCGTCCCGCAAGCAGCTCGTCTCAGGTGACGGAATCTGTTCCTGCCGGGCCTTGGTATATAAATTTAGCTTCATTGACTAGTCGTGATGCGGCAGAAAAGTTATTGGTCACTTACCGGCAGCGGGGGATAGAGGCTAAATTGCAAGAGGTTGCCGTCAAGGATAAGCGTTGGTATCGGCTTAGAATGGGACCTTTCGCCAATCAAAATGACGCAACCCGCAATGCGGAAAGAATCAAGCGTCTTTTGCAAGTCAAGGAAGTATGGGTCACTCACTGATGTTTATGTTGCTCTGGGTCAAGGAAGGACATAGAACAGGCAGTTCATTGTTTGTCCTTTCTTGATTTTCAATCTCTCCCCGCCCGATTCCTGGCCAAGACTTAAAGGTTGAATCCGTGAATGAAAAAT
>JALSQY010000077.1 GCA_026985035.1 Methylothermaceae bacterium | reverse complement strand
GCACGGAACCGAATCCCGTCCGGCGAAAAAACAATCGCTTCCGCTGTCACCACGGGAAAATCCACGGACTTTCCCGCCACACTAAATCCCCACAAATCCACGCCTTTAGGGAGACTTTCCGGAAAGACGACAAATGCCGGGTCGTCTGCGTTGATCACTGCCGAGGATAAACCTGGCATCCATAACAGTTTTTGCTTGGCGGCAAGATAGCCTTCGAGAGTCCCGTGATAATCCAGATGATCCCGGCTGAGATTGGTCCACAGCGCCCGGTCCACCCGGACACCCTCCATCCGCCCTTGAGACAGGGCGTGAGAAGACACCTCCATTGCCAGCACTTTCACTTGCTGATTTTTAAGCTGTGCCAGGCGGCGATGGAGCTCCAACGCCGGCGCGGTCGTGTGATGGCTCGGTTGCAGCCGGTCCAATGATCCCCAGCCCATGGTGCCCATCACGGCGCAATCCTCCAATACTTGCGCCAGAAAATAACTGCAAGACGTTTTACCATTGGTGCCAGTGATGCCGATAATCTCCATGAACCGGGAAGGATCCCCGTAGAAACGGCTGGCTATCTCACCCAACCGGTCCCGCAATCCCGGCACTGGAATGCAGGGAATGGTCACACCCGCCGGGACATGCCCCCCCTCAGGTTCATAGATAATGGCCGATGCTCCCCTGGCCTGCGCCTCCAGGGCAAAATCCAAGCCGTGTTTTTGTCTCCCCGCCAACGCAAAAAAAGCCATCCCTGGCTGTATTTGGCCACTATCCTCGGTCAGGCCAATCACGGGCACACTCTCGGCTACAGGAAAAACATTGCGTAACAGGACATCCAAGTGCATATCGGCGGCCATCAGCCCATTTCCCCGTCACCGTGACGAACAAATAGCGGACTTTCTTCAGGGACACGATCTGGCGCGATTCCCATCAACCTCAGCGCCGCCCCCATAATATGAGAAAAAGCGGGGGCCGCCACTTCGCCACCGTAATAGTGCTTGCCCTGGGGCTCATCGATGATGACTACCAATACCAGGCGGGGCGCGCTGGCCGGCGCCATGCCTACAAATAGCGACAAATACCGGTCCTTCGAATAACCGCCAGGAATCGCTTTTCTGACAGTGCCGGTTTTCCCCGCCACCCGATAACCGGGAATTTTGGCCCGCCGGGCCGTTCCTTCTTTACTGACAACCCCTTCAAGCATGGTTCGCACCAAGCGGGCGGTAGCTGCCGGAATCACGCGCATGCTTTGCTCATCCACCATCCGTGGCGTCAGGCTCACGCTATGCAACCGGCCCTCATCCGCAAAAACCGTGTACGCCCGCGCCAGCTGTAATGCCGAAACCGACAGCCCATAGCCAAAGGCAAGGGTCGCCTGTTCAAATGCTCCCCATCCCCGGTAATCCGTGAGCACCCCCCTGGCTTCACCAGGAAAATCCACGCCCACTGCCTGGCCGATGCCGAAACCTTGCAAGCAGGAGAAAAACCGCTGGGGCGTCAGCCGCAAGGTGACTTTGGTAATACCCACATTGCTGGATTTATGCAGGATACCCGCCAAATCCAGGGGACCCTCGTTTCGATGATCCCGCACCCAGTGCCGACCCACCTTTAAACGCCCCGGCCTGGTATCCACCACCAATCCAGGATGCACCACACCAGCTTTCAAGGCGCAGGCCATGGCGATGGGCTTCATGGTGGAGCCTGGCTCAAAAACATCCACGATGGCGCGATTCCGGAAGCGCTCCGGACGCAAGGATCCGCGGGCATTGGGGTTAAACGCAGGTTGATTTGCCAGCGCCAGCACTTCACCGGTGCGGGCATCCAGCATCACCGCCGAACCGCCCCTGGCCTTATGCGACTTCACCGCCTGTTTGAGCGCCCGATAGGCCCAATACTGAAGGCGGGCATCCAGGCTCAGGCGGACATCCTTCCCGGGACGGGGTGGACGGACAAGTTCGATATCCTCAATAATGCGGGCGCGGCGGTCCCGCAATACCTTTTTGATGCCGGGCGCCCCGTGGAGCCGGGCGTCGAACCATTTTTCCAGCCCCTCCTGCCCCCGCTGGTCGATATCGGTAAACCCAAGCAGGTGGGCAGTCACTTCTCCCGCCGGATAGTAACGGCGAAACTCGTTTTGCAAGAACAGCCCCTTGATCCCCAACGCATCGATTTTCTCCGCCAGTGATGGCGCCATTTGCCGCTTTAAATAGAGAAATATACGGTTGCGATGACGCGCTATTTTACTGTTTATTTTTTTGGGAGACTGGCCGAGGTATTTTGCCAGTTGCTTGATCTGGGTGCTTGTGGCGTGAAATTCTCTTGGATTCACACACACGGCATTGACCGGCGCGCTAATGGCCAAAGGAATGCCGTTGCGATCCAGCAACATACCCCGATGGGCCGGAATGATGACCTCCTTGACTTGTTGCCGCTCCCCTTTTTGCTGGTAAAAATCCCCTTCCAGCACCTGCAAATAAAAAGCCCGCACCGACATGCCCGCAAAAGCCAGTAACACACACCCCAACACCAGCATGCGCCGCCAGGAAGCTACTACGGTGTGTGGCGTGGTTTGCTCAATCATGGGTTTCTTCCGGCACGTGAAGATAAGTGATTTCATCCGCCGCCGGCATTTTCATTTTCAGGCGGGAGCGCGCCAGAGACTCGACTCGCCCATGATCGGTCAAGGCATGCTCTTCAATCAAGAGCTGTTCCCACTCCACATCCAAACGCTCGCTTTGTCTTTGCAAGCGTTGAATATGATTGAATAACAACCGATTTGTGTATTTACTATGCACCATCGCCACGGACGACCCCACCAGCGCCAAAAACAATGCCCCGATGACCCCCAGTTGCTTTAACACCGTCTTTCAGCAATGCGTAGAATGGCACTGCGGGCCCTGGGGTTGATTTCAACTTCCTCTTTATCGGGGCGTTTCTTTCCCAAGTTTTTCAATCGCAAAGATGATTCGGAAACGGGAACCGGCAAACCTTTTGGAATCGCCCGGCCGCGGGACTCCAAGCGAAAGAATTGCTTGACGGCCCGGTCCTCCAAAGAGTGAAAGGAAATCACCGCCAGCCTTCCGCCGACACCCAAGACTTCCACTGCCTGCCGCAACCCTTTTTCCAAGGATTCCAATTCACGATTGATATAAATGCGAATGGCCTGAAAAGTGCGGGTAGCCGGATGCTTGTATTTATCCTTGCGGGGCACTGCCCTTTCAATCAACTCCGCCAATTGCCGGGTGCTGGCAAGAGGTCTCTTGTTCCTTTGCCCGACAATGGCCCGGGCAATACGCCGGGAAAAGCGTTCTTCCCCATAACGAAAAATGACATCCGCCAGTTCTTTTTCGGAAACGGTCATTAACCACTCCGCGGCGCTTACTCCAGTTTCAGGGTTCATTCGCATATCCAAAGGACCTTCTTGAAGGAAAGAAAACCCCCTATCGGGATCATCCAGTTGCGGCGAGGATACGCCCAAGTCCATGAGCACGCCTTGCACCTTACCCGTCAAACCTTGCTGAGAGGCAATCTCCAGCAGCCGGGAAAAATCGCTTCGAATCAGCGTGAACCGCGAATCCGAGGCCAGAGCCATGGCTTGGGGAGAGGCAATAGCTTCAGGGTCCTTGTCCAGAGCCAGCAGCTTTCCCTCCGCGCCCAAGTGTTGCAATATTGCCCGGCTATGCCCGCCCCGGCCAAAGGTACAATCGATGTAAACTCCCGACTCCCGAATTGCCAAGCCTGCCAGTACTTCTTTCAGCAAAACAGGTTGATGCGTCATGGCGTCCATAATTCAAAAAGGCGCTGAATTCAACTTTTCATAGACTTCATTATTGGATGCTTTCAACCCCCCTTCCTCTATACAAACGTTACAGTGGGCGTTCCATGCGCCTTCTTCCCATATTTCGAACTTCCTTCCCACACCCACTATCACGGTTTCCCTCTCCAGGTTGGTCTTTTTGCGAAGCTGGGGGGGTATCAATAATCTTCCCTGAGGGTCCATTTGGCCGTCAAAGGCGTGGCCAATAAATATACGTTGCAATTTCCGGGCTTCTGGGTCAAAGGGAGGCAGATCAAGCAAAAAGGCTTCGAATTTGTCCCAGACAGTGCTGGGAAACAGCAAAAGACAACGTTGATCATTGTTGTACGTTGTCACCACGCACCCGTTACTTGCCTCTAATAGCTTTTCTCGGTAACAAGTGGGAATAGCTATGCGGCCCTTGCTGTCTAAATTAAGCGTATGGATTCCCCGAAACAAAACCGACTCCCTGTTCTACCACTTTCATACCACTTTTCCTCAACTTTGCTCCCCGCAGTCCAAACTATAAGGGAGTAAATCCAAACAAGTCAACCTTTATTTCATCACGCTAAGCATTTGCTTTAAAACAACAATTCATCGCCAAATAGCAACGAACTCCCACCTCCCTCGGAACTGGAAAATTCCATAAAAAACAATATATTAAAATAAAATAATAAAATAGAGGGGAACGAGAGTAACCAACAAGATGAAGCGCTGGATTATCTCGGAGTTATTTAGCTTGGACTGATATTCCAGAAAACAAAATATCCGCAAAACGGGCTAACGAAATTTCTATGGCGCCAATAACAAGAAAGTATTTACGGGAGGTATGATAGAAATTACGTAATTCTAACGAAATAGATTAGCTGCCGATCCTTTAAGACCCTTCCCTGGAGCGATACAGCACCACCACCATATAAAACGCCACAAAGTCATAAAGGCCATGTATCAACATAGGCACCAACAGGTTACGCTCACCCGCCGCATCCAATGCCCAGCCCAAATACATGCCAGTAAGCATTGCCAATACGGCGTAAAGCAGGGTCACCGAATGAG
>JALSQY010000076.1 GCA_026985035.1 Methylothermaceae bacterium | reverse complement strand
TAGCCGGCGGCAGCTGCAGCATGAGTGATTTGCCTTCCCCCTGCATCAGGGTCGCCGGATAGGTGCCATTCCATTTTTCCACCGACCGGTAGCGGATCAGGCGATCGGTGATGGAATTGGCGATGAGATGGTTCGCCTTGGCCTTGGCTTGGGCTTCCTTGGTGATCTGATAGGCTTTGGCGTCGGCTTCGATGCGTTTTTTCTCGGCCTCCGCCTTGGCTTGAGTGGTCACTTCGATCAAACGGGTGTTGGCTTCGATGGTTTTGATCTTCTGGTTCTTTTCCGCCTGCTTCTCCACCATGGCCAGGCGCTGCTCTTCTTGCTTGGCCAATTGCACTTCTTCGATTTTCTTGAGCACTATCTGGGGCAGCTTGATTTCCCTCAAAGCCACATCATTCAACTGAAATGGCAATTGCTTGAATTTCTCGCCCAACATCACCCGGATTTCCTGGGCGATGGCGCTGCGGTCGGAGGCAATCTTTTCCGCCTGATATTTACCCACCACATCCCGCACTACATCCCGGACAATGGGATTGATCAGCTTCTCGAAATAATTGTCGCCGAAGCGGGCCAAAATCTCGCTGGCTTCCGCAGGAATCGGCGTGTATTGGACCGTCAATTCGATACCGATGGGCAGGTTTTTATTGTCCAGCACTTGGATGATGGGTTTGTTGATCACGCCTTCCCGGGCGGGCAGAGGCTTGCCTTGATGATAGGTCACGGTATGCAGCTTCACATCGAAAACCCGAACCTTTTGGATCACGGGCATCTTGAAATGGATGCCAGGCTCCTTTTCATCGGCATCGTACTTGCCAAAGGTGCTCAGCACGCCCACGGTACCGCTTTCGATGGTGTAAACAGTCATGAAAAGCAGCCACAGGAAAAAAATCCCGACCACTACCAAACCGCTGTTGAAAGCGGATCTAGCCAGTTTTAACTGGGTCGCCATCTGTACCCCCTGCGCCGGAAAACATTTGAAAAACAGTTAGGTTAAGCTTAGTGTAAATCTCCGGGCCAAGCTACTTGATTTTCATAATAAAAAGCACCCGCGTACTCAGAGGCAAATGCTCGGCCGTATCCGACACAAATTCGATGGGGTGCTTGTGGCCGTCACCAGGAATTCGCTCCTGACGCCCGAAACCTCCCCGCACGGCTTTGACCCGGCCACGGGAAGGACCGCTTTCGCCGCCGATCTTATGGCTGTGAGTGCGGGAGCCTACTTTTTGCCAGGTCTGGCGCACATTCGTCGTGCCAATGAGCATCTGGTAATTCAAATCCGGCGTTCCCTGGGTGCCGTCGCAAAGGACCCAGCCCTGGGACTTGAGCCAGCGTTTCAGGCTTTTGACATCCGAATAAAATTTTGAATCCGGTTCGGGAAGAAAGGCAATAATCGCCCCCTTGGGCAGGGTTTCGGAAATTGGCGCGGCATCGGCCACCTGCGCCATGACGAAGAAAACAAGGGAAAACACCCAGAGAGATTTTCGATGGTTCATGGTTTTTTCCTGATAGCTAAGGTGGGGCGTCTTGCCAGAGAGTCACCCACGTTGGAATACAAGCGGCTACCATTTAACCCCAAAGCACCTGTACCCCGCCTAAACTGGCGGCAACCGCTGTTTCCACCCGCAATACTCTGGGACCGAGGCTGACAGAGGTAAACCCACGGGATTGCGCCGCCTGAATCTCTCCAGGACTTAATCCCCCTTCAGGGCCAATCAAAAGCGACAGTGGTTGTTCAGGCTTCGGCAGGGAGCGCAGGGAAACGCCATCGGGATCGAGTAACATTCCACCAGATTGATACCCGATCCAGGAAGAGAATGTTTGAGGTAAATGGATCTCGGGAATCGTGTTACGTCCGCTTTGCTCGCAAGCCGCAATAGCAATTTTTTGCCAATGCGCCCGTTTATGCTCAGCCCTGTCATCGGGCAAACGGACATTACAAAATTCTGTCAACAACGGAAAAACAGCGTTCACCCCCAATTCCACCGCCTTTTGCACCGCCCAATCCATGCGCTCGCCTTTGGCGATGCCAACGGCCAAATGCGTCATCAAGGAAGATTCCACTTCCCGGTCATGCCAGACACCGGTTTGGAGGCTGACACAGCGGCGATCAACGGCCATGATTTGGGCTTCGTATTCCCCGCCTTGACCGTCGAAAACGATTAATCCGGCGCCCCGGCGCAACCGCAATACTGTCCGTAAATAATGGGCACGCTCGCCCTCTAGCAGAAATTCCCTATGGGGGGCTAACGGTGACGGAAGATAAAGCCTGGGAATGCGCACTCAAGCCAATGCTGTCCTGGGGGGCGGAACCTGGAGGTAAAATCCCTGACTCTCCAAGCATTGCATGACCGTATTCACGTCAGCCCGGGCCAGCTTGCGCCGGGGCGTCAGTTCCAGCTCAAAAACGAATACCGGATTGACGAAGTGGGGCATCAGTTCGGGTGGCACCGGGGAAAAGTCCTCTTTGTCCTTGAGAAACAGGTACATTTCATCCTGTTTGCGGGAGCGGTAGACATAACACTTCATGGCGTCGCCAGCCCCAAATTCCGGCAGATCGTCAGCGTCGGCTCGGCCCGGTTCATGGTGTAAAAATGCAGCCCCGGCGCCTCCCCTTGAAGCAAATGCTCGCACATGCGGGTCACCACATCAATGCCGAACGCCCGGATCGACTGCAGGTCATCCCCGAATCCTTCCAGGCGTTTCCGCATCCAACGGGGAATTTCCGCGCCGCACATGTCGGAAAAACGGGCCAATTGACTGTAATTGGTAATCGGCATAACGCCGGGAACCACGGGAATATCGATTCCGTGACGGCGGCAATCTTCAACAAAATAAAAATAACTGTCGGCATTATAAAAATACTGGGTAATCGCTCCGTTGGCGCCGGCCACCACCTTGCGCTTGAAATTCAAGAGATCGGCCCGGTAACTGGTTGCCTGGGGATGCACCTCGGGATAGGCGGCGACTTCGATATGGAAAAAATCACCGCTTGCCTCACGAATGAAGGCAACCAGTTCATTCGCATAATGGAAATCCCCCATCGCGTGCATGCCCGAGGGCATGTCCCCCCGCAATGCGACAATCCGCCGGATACCCTGGGCTTGGTAGGATTCCAACAGGGCCCTGATTTCTTCGCGGGTGGAACCGATGCAAGACAAATGCGGCGCCGCTTCAATGCCGGTTTCCCGCTGAATTCCCAATACCGTCTCAAAAGTGTTTTCCCGGGTCGTGCCCCCGGCCCCGTAGGTGACCGAAAAATAACCAGGCTTCAGCCGTGCCAGGGTTTGATAGGTCTCCCGTAATTGCTGGGCAATCTGGGGAGACCGGGGCGGAAAAAACTCGAAACTGAGGCTCGTTTGACGCACCACCAAAAAAACCGTATCAATAACGGTAATGATCGGGCTTGAATGGCCCATCCACCGAGACGCCGATATAAGCGGCCTGGGCTTCGGTCAAGCGGGTCAATTGCGCGCCCAGTTTGCCCAAATGCAGGCGAGCGACTTTTTCGTCCAGGAATTTGGGCAGCACATACACTTTGTTTTCGTACTTGCCCGGATTATTCCACAGCTCTATTTGCGCCAAGACCTGATTGGAAAAGGAGTTGGACATGACAAAACTGGGGTGTCCCGTTGCACAACCCAAATTCACCAGGCGCCCTTCGGCCAGGAGAATAATGCGCTTGCCGTCCGGGAAGATGATGTGATCCACTTGGGGTTTGATGTTCTCCCAGGGGTATTGCTTCAGGGAGGCCACATCGATTTCATTGTCGAAGTGGCCGATATTGCAGACGATGGCGTTATTTTTCATGGCCTGCATGTGTTCGTGGGTGATGACGTGATAGTTCCCGGTAGCGGTGACGAACAAGTCCGCCTTGGAAGCCGCCTCTTCCATGGTCACTACCCGGTAGCCTTCCATCGCGGCCTGCAAGGCGCAAATGGGATCGATCTCGGTGATCCAGACTGTCGCACCCTGCCCCCGCAGTGACTGGGCACAGCCTTTACCGACATCCCCATATCCCAGCACCACCGCGATTTTGCCGGCAATCATCACGTCGGTGGCGCGCTTGATGCCATCCAGCAAGGATTCCCGGCAACCATAAAGATTGTCGAACTTGGATTTGGTCACGGAATCGTTGACGTTGAAGGCCGGACACTTCAAGGTGCCTTCCTTCATCATCTCATACAGACGATGAACACCGGTGGTGGTTTCTTCCGATACCCCCCGAATCTCTTCCATTAATTCGGGATACTTTTCGTGCATGACTTGGGTCAGATCGCCGCCGTCATCCAGCAGCATGTTGGGACGCCATCCGTCGGGGCCGAAAATCGTTTGCTCCACGCACCACCAATATTCCTCTTCGGTCTCGCCCTTCCAGGCAAATACGGGCACACCAGCCGCCGCCATTGCCGCGGCGGCATGATCCTGGGTGGAAAAAATATTGCAGGAAGACCAACGCACTTCCGCCCCCAGTGCCAGCAGGGTTTCAATCAGCACCGCGGTTTGAATGGTCATGTGCAAACAGCCGGCGATTCGGGCCCCCTTGAGTGGCTTCCCGCTGCTGTATTCTTCCCGCAGCGCCATCAAGCCGGGCATTTCGGTTTCGGCAATCTGGATCTCCTTGCGGCCCCAGTCCGCCAGGGAAATATCGGCTACTTTGTAGTCCGGATCTAAGTTGGTTACAGCTTGTGTCATGGTTAATGTCCTGAATTGGTCTTCAATTTGGAAAAACGCCTCTTTGCTTCTATAACCTGCCTACCGGTATTTGGCAGCTTTGTCTTCCACAGTTCCCGGAACCTTGGCCGCAAAAATTCACAGGCAAATCCTGAAGTCAAGATTGGCCCCTCGGTGGCAATCCCGCCGCTTCGCGCAGTGCCTCGGCCTTGTCGGTGCGCTCCCAGCTGAATGCTTCCTCGCTGCGCCCAAAATGCCCGTAAGCGGCAGTCTGGCGGTAAATGGGCCGCAGCAGATCCAATTCCCGGATCAAGCCCTTGGGACGCAAATCGAAATGCTCACGCACGATATCCACCATGCGGGATTCGGCAACTTGACCGGTGCCAAAGGTTTCGATGGTGATGGACGTCGGCTCGGCCACGCCGATGGCATAGGACACCTGGATTTCACAACGTTCGGCCAACCCGGCCGCGACAATGTTCTTGGCCACATAGCGGCCCATATAGGCGGCGGAACGGTCAACCTTGGAGGGATCCTTGCCACTGAAACAGCCACCGCCGTGGCGCGCCATGCCGCCATAGGTATCCACGATAATCTTCCGGCCGGTCAATCCACAGTCCCCCACGGGCCCGCCAATGACAAACTTGCCGGTGGGGTTGATGAAATATTTGGTATCTTTGTGCAGCCATTCTTTAGGCAATACTTTGAGAATGATCTCATCCATCACCGCTTCGTGAATCGCCGACTGGGAAATCTCGGGTGAGTGCTGGGTGGAAAGCACCACCGCATCCACCGCCACCGGACGGTTGTCTTGGTAACGGATCGTCACTTGGCTTTTGGCATCCGGCAACAGCCACGGAAGCACTTTGCTTTTACGCACCTTGGCCTGACGCCTGACTAATTCGTGAGCGTAATAAATGGGCGCCGGCATCAAGACATCGGTTTCGTCACAAGCATAGCCGAACATCAAGCCTTGGTCGCCCGCTCCTTGCTCATGGTCTTCCGACTCATCCACACCCATGGCGATATCCGGGGATTGCTTGCCGATAGCCGACAAAACCGCACAGCTTTGCCAATCGAACCCATAGGCTGGATCATCGTAGCCAATGTCTCTGACTACCTCGCGAACCAATTGCTCGGTATCCACCCAAGCCTCGGTGGTAATTTCTCCCGCAAGGAGCACCATGCCGGTCTTGACCAGGGTTTCACAAGCCACCCGGGATTTGATATCTTGGGAGAGCAAGGCATCCAACATGGCATCGGAGATCTGATCGGCGATCTTGTCAGGATGCCCCTCGGATACCGACTCTGAGGTAAAAATAAAATCTTGACTCACTGCAACTATCCTTATCCGTTTTTTCTCTATCTAATCGAGCGGAGGAGAGACAGCGAAATTCACTGCAACAGCTTCCTTCAGCCCCAAATGACAATAACTTTTTATTGTAACTTAAAATGAATTTGGCTTGGCAATTTGCTCAATGACAAATCGTCATCCAAAGTTGAATAAAATTCATCCCGTGTTCATCCATGCACGCGAATATGGATGCGTTTATTATGTATCGAAGTTTAAAATCCCTGACAAGGAGAAGAGCATGAAAAAAACAGCCCCTCTGATTGCCGCCGTGATGTTGGTTGCCGGCTGTACTACCAACCCCTATACCGGTGAGCAACAAGTCAGCAAAACAGTCATCGGAACAGGCGTGGGAGCTGCCGCCGGGGCTGCCGCCGGCGCCATAGGCGGGGCCATTGCCGGAAAACCCGGGACTGGCGCGGCCATCGGCGCCGGCATCGGAGCCCTAGCGGGCATGGGAGTTGGCGCCTACATGGACCGTCAAGAGGCTATTTTGCGGCAAAAACTGGCTGGCACCGGGGTGCGCGTGGTGAGAGAAGGTGATAATCTGCGCCTGATCATGCCGGGCAATATCACCTTTGCCACCGACTCCGCCGACATTGCCGCCCACTTTTTCCCGGTACTGAATTCTGTCGCCATCGTTTTGAAACAATTCCCGGAGACTCTGATTGAAGTCAGTGGCCATACCGATGCCACCGGCAGCGCCGAATATAACCAACGGCTCTCCGAAAGACGCGCCCAAAGCGTCGCTCAGTATTTAGTGGCGCAAGGCGTGGCTCCAAACAGAATTATCGCCAAGGGAATGGGGGAAAGCATGCCCATCGCTTCCAATGATACCCCGGAAGGCAGGGCACAAAACCGGCGGGTGGAAATCCGCATCCACCCCATGACCCGCCGATAAAAATTATTCCCTCCTTATCCTGTGAACCAGGCGCCTGTCGGCGCCTTCTTTCCTCTCTCACCAAGCTGGTTTTGATTGCCCAGGCAAAATCAAGTTATCCTTATCTCACTTCCAATCAAACTCATACTTAACTCAATGGCGAAAATCAAAATTCTGGTCGTCGATGACGAGGCCGCAATTCGAGACATGCTCCAATTGATACTGGAACAGGCCGGCTTTGTCATTGACCTGGCGGCCGATACAAAAACCGCCCACCGGCGGCTGGAAGCCCACATGCCGGACTTGATTCTGCTCGACTGGATGCTGCCGGGCATGAGCGGAATTGATTGGGCGCAAAAAATCAAAAGGGAACCGGAATTCAGTGATATTCCCATCCTCTTGCTGACTGCGCGGGGAGAAGAAGAAGATAAAGTCACAGGCCTGGATAGCGGCGCGGACGACTATATCACCAAACCCTTTTCTCCACGTGAGCTCATTGCCCGAATCAACGCGGTACTGCGGCGTTTCGGCAAAGGCGAGCGCCCCGCTATCATCGAAGCGGGAGGGATCGTGCTGGACCCTGAAAAACATCTGGTCCAGATAGATCGACACCCTCTCAACCTGAGCCCCACGGAATACCGGTTGCTGGAATTCTTTCTTACTCACCCGGATAAAGTCTATAACCGCAGTCAATTGCTGGACCGGGTTTGGGGCCGGGAAACCTATATCGAAGAACGGACCGTTGACGTTCACATTCGCCGTCTGCGAAAAATTTTGGCTGAATTCAACCGGGATGCTATGATCCAAACCGTACGCGGCTTTGGATATCGGTTTTCTTCACAACCCTCATAACCATGACCCACCCCTGGCGGTCGGAAATCAGTCTTAGTCTTTGGGCATTATTCATCGCTTTATGGATTGGATGGCTCCAGGAGAGCTGGCTAGTACCCCTTTGGTTATTCATTGCTGTTCTGCTTGCCCGGCATATCTATTTCACTTACCGCTTGTTGGCCTGGCTGCGCACAGAAACCAACCAGCCACCCGATGGCAACGGCGTTTGGGAAGAAATTTTCCACCGCCTGCGCTTGATGCGCCGCCGTCACCAACGCCGCAAGCGGCGCTTGATGAAAATGCTCAAACGCTTCCGACAGGCTACCGAAGCACTCCCTGACGCTACGGTGGTATTGACCAAAGAATTTGAAATTGACTGGTTCAACAAAGCAGCAGGCCGGATGCTGGGATTGAAACCCATCGATTTAGGGATGCGTATCGATAATTTGATCCGGCAGCCGATGTTCGTCTCCTATCTGCATAAAGGGAATTTCAGGCATCCCATCTCCATCTCCGCCCCCCATAACGAAAATATACGATTGGAAGTGCGGATTGTGCCTTTTACAGGCAATCAATACCTGCTCATTGCCCAAGACGTCACTCAAATTCAAATGCTGGAACGGCAACGCCGGGATTTTGTCGCCAATGTTTCCCACGAATTGAGAACCCCCGTAACCGTGATTCGCGGTTATCTTGAAAATCTACTGGACCAAGAAACTTCCGTCGACCCAGCCCTCAGACCTACTTTGACGCGCATGGAAGAGCAATTACAGCGCCTCCAATATCTGGTCGATGACCTGCTGTATTTAAGCCGTTTGGAAACCACCCCCCAAGGGGCAAAGCCCCGGCCCGTGAATGTCGGGGACCTTTTGACAGACATTTGCCGGGAAATGGAATCAGTACCGGAACCCCATGCCTCTATCCATCTGCAAATCGATTCCCAGGCCAAACTGTTGGGTGAGAAACAAGAGTTACGCAGCGCTTTCGAAAATCTGATCACCAATGCCGTGAAATACACGCCAGCCAGCGGCAAGATAACGGTACACTGGTTCGAAACATCACACGGCGCCTGCCTGGAAGTTTCGGATACCGGAGAAGGCATCCCCCAGCAACATTTGGCAAGGATCACGGAAAGATTCTACCGGGTACCTGAAACCGAAAACCGCAATCCCACCGGCACGGGCCTGGGACTGGCCATCGTGAAACACGTGCTCAATCGCCACGAAGGTCACTTATCCATTAAAAGCCAACTGGGCAAAGGCAGTTCATTTCGCTGTTACTTCCCTGACGCCCGGGTCATCAAAGAACCCATGGAACTAGAGCAAACCACGCCGGAAGCTTAGCCCGGACTGGGACGTCAGGCAGCTTTAACGGGAAAGTCCTGCATAAAATTTACGGCATCTCACGGAAGAAAGACAAACAATCCTTTGCAATAGAAAGCGCCAAAGGCAATGGCTTCACTGGACCCGGCAGCAATTGCGGCCCGCTTGCTTGGCTTCATAGAGGGCTTTATCCGCCCGCTCGAACGCGGTTTCAACCCGGTCCCCTTCCCTGAATTCAGTCACCCCGCAAGAAATTGTAATGGGCACAGGTTTCCCCCGGCTATTAAATCCGCATGTTTCAACTGCCTGGCGTAACTTCTCCGCCACTTTCAATCCACCCTCAACATCCGTGCCAGGCAGGAGCATGACAAATTCCTCCCCCCCATATCTGCCAATAAAATCCGCCTCCCGGATTCCTTGACTGAGGGTTTGGGCAACAACCCGCAGCGCCTTATCTCCAGCCTGATGCCCAAATCTATCGTTGATTTGCTTGAAATGATCGATATCCCAAACCAACAAACTGACAGGCTGCTTAAATCGCTGCCAACGGGAAAACTCCTGGGCCATTCGCTCTTCCACCGCCTTGCGGTTGGGAAGCCCCGTCACAGCATCATATAATGCTTGCCGGTGAGCCAAACGCAATCTTTGATGGAGTTCCTGCGATTCCCGCTCCAGCGCTTGCAGACGTTCCGTCATCGCCAGGACTCTTTGATCGACTTCATTATTTCTCTGGGCTTCGGCTTCCTGATAATGGCGCAATTGTTCGGTAAGGACATCCAATCTGGAGCTTATTGCCATTTTTAATGCCTCCAGATCGGTTTCTTCCAAAGTATGATGGCGAAGACGCTCAACATGCTTGGACATGGAATCCCCCCATGCCTCCTCTGAGGAAAAAACCCGCCCTACATCCAGCGCCTGTTGCTCCAGATTTTGTAATTTAGCAGTTAACGTGCTTAAAAAATCTTCGATTTCATGCTGCTCTTTTTTGAGTTGATCCTTGATTTCGGAAAGCAGGCCCGCGGTCCCTTCGATGACCTCATCAAACCGGCAATTATCTTGTTGCAGCTTGTTGAGCAAATCTTCGCTTTGTGATGTCAATCTTGGAGGAATATCGATTTCCTGGATCAGCCGCACCAGTTGAACCTTTAAAATCCCCTCATCAAAAGAAGCCGCAGCCGCGCCTTTTTTGAACCACCGACCAATCAGGGATGATGCCGACTTTACAGAAGAAGAATCTTGCAAAGCCTCTTCCATGGCTTGAAACAAGGCAGTCGCATCCTTGAAGGGCTGTTTTTTCACCTTCTTCTGTAACTTTGCAAAAACCTCCCTTTCGGGATAATCTCGCGCTTGCGATTGGAAAAATTCCACCACTTGGGTCTGCCAATTACCCGTAGGCGCTTGCTTAAGCTCAAGACGCAACAAAACCTCGGCAAAACTTTCTATCTCTCCAAGCTTTCGGTCATCCAACCGACCGCTTTTGAGAACTTCCCGCATTTTCTGCAAATGGGGATCGAGAGACGGATCAATCCCTTGGCTGAGATGGCTCAAACGAATAAGCGCCCGGGCCAAACATTTCTCATGGTGCTCCCGGCGGGCTTGCTGCTCATCCAGCTCTTCCGCCAAAGTCAGGCATTTTTGTTTCCACTTCTCGGCATCAGAATCAGACATGATCTTTCACGCGGCTTGGCGATAGCTCTCTGGCAAACTGACTTCCACTCCTATGGGCAAATGATCTGAACAAGCGAAATTGAAAACCTGAATCGCCTCCACCTCCAGGCTTGGGCTCACAAGAATGTGATCCAGCTTGCGCTGGGGCCGCCAGCTGGGAAAAGTCCGGGCGTGGGGAACCGGATCCATCAGGCCGGTTTCTGCCTGCAGCATTTCTAACTCAGGAGATCCGGGGCTACAATTCAGGTCCCCCATCAGAACGACATGAGGCAACCCCTGTATCAAGCCGGCAATAAATTCCAGCTGACGCATTCGTGCCCGCCTGCCAAGCGCCAGATGCAGGATACATAAATGCAAAGCCACGTCTCCGTCGCCAAAACGCGCCAGGAGCGCTCCCCGACCAGGCAACCCTGGTAATGGTGTTTCGTGGATAAAGTGGGGGCGTAAACGGCTTAGCAAGCCATTACTGTGCAGAGCAAGATTGCCAATGCGGCGGTTCACTTGGTTGTGCCAATAGGGAAAACCCGCCCGCTTGGCAATATATTGGGTTTGGATGACATAATCACTGCGGGCGCCACCTCCATCGACTTCCTGTAAACCAACAATATCGAAAGGGCGGAGAAAATCGGCGATTTTGTCCAGATTATTGAGTTTTTTGCTTGTGGGCCAAAGATGCTGCCAGCTTCGCAACAAGTAATCCCGATAGCTGCGAGTACGAATACCCGTTTGAATATTGAAACTTGCCAGCTTCAACCTGGGTTGGGACATACCCTCATGGATCTTCCTCATTTCTCCCCCTTGCAATCGAGGCAATTTATAGCAATGTCATTGCGCGCCCGAACTTGCCTGAAGCGCTTTAAGTTCTTTCTCCGCCAATTGTTGCATGACATTGATCATGTTGTCGTAATTTTTCGCGGTGGTGCCTGTGACTTTATATTTTCCATTCACCGCGATGGCCGGGACGCCATCAATGCCATAGCTTCCCGCAATCTCATTGGCCTGGCGCATTTTCATATCCACCGCGAATGAATTGTATGCTTTTTTGAAAGTCTCTTTATCCACTCCGTGGGCGGCGAAAAAGTCAGCCAGCTCTTCCTCTGTATTCAGGGGTTTTTTCTTGACATGCATGGCATCAAAAAAATCCTTGTGGATCTTGTCAACCACGCCCAACACTTCCGCGGCAAAATACGCCCGGGCATGGGGCGCCCAACGCTTACCGAAGATCACTGGTTGCCTTTTGAAAACCACATTATCCGGCTTGGTCTTCAGCCAAGCGGCAACATACGGATCAAAACGGTAGCAATGGGGACAGCCATACCAAAAAAACTCGATGACCTCCACCTTGCCAGGGCTGTCAGTGGGCCTCGGCGGATTCAGCACAATATATTCTTCCGCCGTCAATGCGGAAGCACTGGAAACCATGCCGAAAAAAACAGTCAGGGCCAAAAAATAACGCATAAGACTGGACTTCATCATTTCTCCTCATCTGGATCTTATTTCAAACTGCCAATATAGGCTGCCACTGCTTTCATTTCATCCTCGGTCATCCGCTGGGCAATCGTGCGCATGGGACTTTTTTCCTCCCCCCGCTCTCCCGAGGCAAAATCAGTCAGCGCCTTTACGGTATAGGCAGGATATTGCCCTTTCAACAGAGGAAAGCCCGCCGGGGCATTGCCTTGGCCCTGCGGGCCATGACAAGCAGAGCAAGCCGGGACTTTCTTGTCCGCCATGCCGGAAAGATAAATCTTCATTCCCTCCGGCGGCGCCTGGCCTTCTTCAGGCTCGGGAGAATGGGCGGAAAAATAGGCGCCCAAATCCGCAATATCTTCATCACTCAATGAAGATGCGACTGCATTCATGGCAGGAATGTTCCGGACCTGATTTTTGAAATATTCAAGTTGGCGGGTCAAATACTTGGGATTTTGCCCCGCCAGCTTGGGAAATATAGGATTTGCCCCCTTACCCTTTTCTCCATGACACCCCACACACACTTCGGCTTTTTTCTTGCCCGCCTGAATCGAGGCGGCGGAAACCACTGTACAAGTGGCTGTCATTGTTACCATGGCGGATAATGTTAGTATAGTTTTAGTTTTCATAACATTTTGTTCCTTTAGCGCTGCTCAAGACAAATTTCGGGAGTTATTGTACTCGTTTTGCCGTCTCAGTGCTGTCACCACCATTTTGAAAATCATTCATGAACCCTTTGTATCATCAAGCCAGATTCCTGTTAAGTACCCTTGATTTCAATGCGGATGTCCCCGACCAAGGCTATGAAGTCGCCTTTGCCGGCCGCTCCAATGCCGGTAAATCCAGCGCCATCAATGTGTTGACCCGGCAAAAATCCTTGGCCCGCACCAGCAAAACCCCGGGCAGGACCCAGCAACTGGTGTTTTTTGAATTCGACTCTCTGCGCCGCCTGGTGGATTTACCCGGCTATGGCTATGCCAAGGTTTCCCAGCATACCCAGGCCCATTGGCGCCGCGCCTTGGAACGCTATCTCAAGCAGCGCCGGTGCTTGAAGGGAGTGTTTTTGATCATGGATATCCGTCATCCGCTGACAGAGTTCGATCAGCGCATGATCGAATGGTGTGATTTCTATGAATTACCCCTGCACATTTTGCTGACCAAAGCCGATAAATTGAAATACGGCCCGGCCAAAAACCGGTTGCTGGAAATTCAGAAAACCTTGTCCGAACTGCCTCACCCCCCTTCAGTCCAACTCTTTTCCGCATTAAAAAAAATAGGCGTGGAAGAGGCTCACGGCGTATTGGATGAATGGTTTGAAATTCCCGCCTGAATCAGAACCCATCCCAACTGAAAATAAAGGGCAAAAAAAACCCCAAAGCAAAGGGGGAGATGCTTTGGGGCTAGTGATGCTCCGGCTTGGGGGAACCGGAGCTGCTCGCTACTCATAAGGGAGGAAATGAGTAGAATTGCGTCGTTCCCGACACTTGCCAATTTTGACTGGAGGACCATTAAAAAGTTCACCAGGATATTTCCGATTCAGAACCAATAATCCAACAATAGCCCCAAAAAGATAACCGCTCCGAACCAATGATTATTCAGGAAGGCCCGAAAGCATTTGGCCTTTTCCCGCCCGGCAATCAAATATTGCTGATAGACCGCAAAACCGGCGGCCGCTGACAACCCCAGGAAATACCATCCCCCCAGACCGGCAATCCGACCTACCCACATCAATACCAGCAACATGGCGGCTTGAATGCCGGCAATGATCCAGCGATCGTAGCGGCCAAATAAAATGGCCGTGGACTTAACCCCTATTTTCAAATCATCCTCCCGGTCCACCATGGCATACATCGTGTCATAAGCCAGCGCCCATAACACCGTTGCCAAAAATATTCCCCAGGCAACTCCAGGCACCTTGCCTGTCAATGCCGCAAATGCCATGGGCACCGCCCAGCCAAATGCTATTCCCAAATAGGCTTGGGGTAACTGGGTAATTCTTTTGGTGAAAGGATAGGAAGCCGCCAGAAACAAGGCGACAAAGGAAAGGGCGATAGTCAAACCATTGAGTTGGAGAACGAGCAAAAAAGCCAACAAGCACAATGCTGCAAATAGTATCAAGGCTTCCTTGGGGCTGACCCGCCCTGCCGCAATGGGCCGGTCCCTGGTCCTTTCCACATGGGGGTCAAACTCCCGGTCGGCATAATCGTTAATCACACAACCGGCGGCCCGCATCAAGATCACGCCGAGCACAAAAATCAAAACCACCTTACCATCCGGCCGGCCATCGCCGGCAATCCACAACGCCCACAATGCCGGCCACAGCAATAGAAAAATACCGATGGGACGGTGGAACCGCATCAAGCAAGCATATTGCAGCATGCGGTCTTTGAGATACTCTTTCGAGAACAATGTTTTATCCATCCCCGCGCCCCAAAGTGAAAACCCATGGCATAAAAAATTCACCGACCAGTAACGGCTTGTCAGCCACACGGTAAAGCGCCCGCCTGCCCCAAGCGGGCAGTGGAGACAAGCCGGATACTTTCCAGATACCGGCCGGCAAATGTGTCCATTCAAGCCGCTCCCGCCGGATATACGGACTTGTGAACAAGATTTCTCCCAAGGGACGGGTTCCTAACCGGGTTAATTGACTCCCCGCGCCCGCCAATGTCCCCTGAGGCGCCACCGTACGCGCCAACAGCAACGGCCGGTCAGCGCCGTAGAGAACGATTTCCCGAACCCAGGCCAACCGGTTCCAAGGCAATCCCAGGTGTTTGGCTTCGCTCAGAAATGGCCTTCCCCAACCTTGTTTTTGAACCTGAACCTGGATGCCACCCGTGGCAGCCTGTAGTCTGGCGGTCAACGATGCGGATTCCGCAAGCCAACTGCGAATCCGGCCGGGGATTTTAGAGGATTTCGGTAAATGAGTATCAAACCAACGCGGATCTTCCCGCAACAAACAACTGTGAAACATTTGATTAATTTAAATGGGGTATTTGCCTGGAAGGCACCATATTTTCATAGACATGGATCGATCAAAAGGCGATCTCAACAGGTGCCAGGGAGACTAAACATCAGCATATTGATTGCCATCCCCCAACCAAAATTTCAATAACCTGTAAATACACTCTGCACCTTGCTCCCGCACAGCTATCGCGTCCTCCTGAATCATGGGAAGCAGGTCCTGGTCCCGCAGAGGATCGGCCATTTTAAACTGCAACGCCCCGCTTTGGCGAGTACCGAGCACCTCACCCGGCCCTCGAAGCTCAAGGTCTTTCTCCGCCAAGGCGAAACCATCGCGGCATTGGCGTAAAAAATCCAGACGCTGGCGCGCTATCTCGGTCAAAGGCGGTTTGTAGAGCAAAATACAATAGCTTTGCCCCGGACCCCTGCCCACCCGGCCCCGCAGCTGATGGAGCTGGGCCAGGCCCAGACGCTCGGCGTTGTCAATCACCATCAAACCGGCATTGGGCACGTCCACCCCTACCTCGATCACCGTGGTCGCCACCAGGAGATCAATCTCTCCCTGCTTGAAAGCGTTCATCACCTGCTCCTTATCCATGGCTTTCATTCGTCCGTGCACCAGCCCGATACGAACGCCCGGCAAGCTTTCCTGGAGAGAGGCCGCGGTTGCTTGCGCCGCTTCGCAGTCCAATGCCTGGGATTCTTCAATCAAGGTGCATACCCAATAAGCCTGTCGCCCCCCTTCAATCCAGGACTGCAAACGGGCAATCAATTCCTCCCGCTTATCTTGCCCCATGACCCGGGTTTCCACCGGCTGGCGGCCCGGAGGCAATTGATCAATCACAGAAACCGCCATGTCCCCGTAACGCAGCATGGCCAGCGTCCGCGGAATGGGAGTCGCGGTCATGACCAGATAGTGAGGAATAGCTTGTTCACCCTTGGCCTTGAGCGCCAGTCTTTGGTCCACCCCGAACCGGTGCTGCTCATCGACCATCACCAGGCCAAGCCGGGCAAAACGGACTTCACGCTGAAACAAAGCGTGGGTGCCAATAAAAATGGCTTGACTGGGCGCTTTCATGGCGGCTAATACCTCGCTGCGCTCTTTCCCCTTCATTTTGGAGGTGAGCAAATGCACCTTGATTCCCAGAGGAGACAACCACTGCCGCCAAGTCTGGAAATGCTGTTCCGCCAATAATTCGGTCGGCGCCATCAATACCGATTGGTAGCCGCTTCCGTGACTCACCAAAGCCGCCAATGCCGCCACCACGGTTTTGCCGCACCCCACATCCCCTTGCACCAAACGCCCCATGGGAAGGCCGGAAGCCAAATCTGACCGGATTTCCGCAAAAACCCGGCGCTGGGCGTCGGTCAACCGGAATGGGAGGGAAGCCAGGAATTTATCAATCAGGGGCGATGAGGCGTCCATTTTCGGGCCCTGGCCGGCTTTGCGGAAATCGTGCAGGCTTTGCAGGCTCAAGTGATGAGCCAGCAGTTCCTCCCACGCCAAGCGTTTCAATATCGGATGGTTGCCGGCGTTGAGCGCGGCTACCTCCGTTTCAAGCGGAGGTTGGTGAAGGAAATGTAGCGCCTCCCATGTGGATTCTGGAACCATGGAGTCAGGCAGGGACGGTAACCACTCAGGCCGGGATTCAAACCAAGCCAGCGCCTGTCCGATCAAGCGCCGCAATACTTTTTGCGTCATCCCGGCCACGGTGGGATAGATGGGGACGATGCCCGGCAAGGAAGTGTCGGCGCGCTCCATTTGGGGATGAATCATCTCCTTGCCGAAAGATGACACCTTGACTTCTCCAAAACAGCGCCAGCGGGTGCCGGGCAACAGGCGATTGCGCATACTGGCGTTGAAATGAAAGAATCTGAGATCCAAAGTGCCGCTGGCATCACGCAACCGGCAAACCAGTAGCGGCCGGCTTCTGCCTGTGATATCGGTCAGAACCACCTCCCCTTCAATGAGATGCTTACCACAACTCGCAGAAGCGATGGGCGTGATCTTGGAGCGGTCTTCGTAGCGCAGCGGCGCCAATAACACCAAATCCCGCACGTCCATCACCCCCAGGCGCTGGAGTTTGGCGGCCAAGGCCGGACCCACGCCCTTGAGAGAAAGCACCGGCGGGAAGGCAGCGGGGGCTGCCGTCATGGAATCTATTCCAGCACCATCACCGCATCCACTTCCACCCCGGCTCCCTCGGCCAAGGCCGGGGTCACACCCGCAGTACGGGCAGGATCAGGGGGACTGAAGCAAGCGGTCATGACTTTGTTGACTTGGGGGAAGTGACTGAGCAACTTGGCTGTGTCAAATTCATTGGCTGACAATGGACTGGCAAGCTTGTTACCTCGATTTGACCCGCTGGATTTTCAAAACCACATCCAATTGCCTCAGGCGGCGGATAATCTTTGCCAGATGCACCCTGTCCTTCACGGAAATCGTAATCATATCGGTACTGGTATGGGTATCTTGCTGGGTGACTACAAAATTTTCGATATTGGCGCCACATTCGGCAATGGTGGAGGCTACCCGGGCCAAAGTGCCCCGTTGGTCAAACAATACCACCCACAGATCCACGGAAAATTCGCTCTCTACGTGATCATCCCATTCCGCCGGAATCCAGGTCACATGCTTCTTCTGGAACTCCACCACATTGTTACATTCACTGCGATGCACCACCAACCCCTTGCCAGGATTGAAAAACCCGATGATACTGTCCCCGGGGATTGGCCGGCAACACTTGGCAAGGCTCACTACCATGCCTTCCGTACCCTTGATGATCAAGGGTACGCCACTGGTGCAACTGTCATCCAAAGCCACATCCAGACCTTCTTGCCCGGATGCCAGCTGGCGCGCCACCAATAACGCCATCCGGTTACCGAGACCGATTTCTTCCAGCAGATCTTCCATGCGTTCGAAACCCATGGCCTTGATCTTCCCGGCCATCCGTTCAGGTGGCAAAGTATCCAAGGAAGCATCAAGCTTGCGCAGTTCCGCTTCCAACATTCTTTGTCCTAACTGCACGGCCTCCTGGGTTTTGAGATTGCGTAAAAAACTTCGGATGGCCGAACGAGCCTTGGCGGTGACCACGTAATTCAACCAGGAAGGATTGGGCTTGGCCCAGTCCTTGGTGACCACCTCCACCGTCTGGCCGTTGTAAAGGGCAGAATGCAGCGGCACCAGCTGGCCATTGACCCGCGCCCCAACGCACGCATTGCCGATTTCGGTATGGACCGCGTAGGCAAAATCCAGGGCCGTGGCTCCCTGGGGCAGCTTGACGATATCGCCATCGGGGGTGAAAACATAGATTTCCGAAGGAAACAGATCGACTTTCAGATTATCGATAAACTCAAGGGAACTGCCTTCGCTTTGCTGATGTTCGAGAAATTCCTTGACCCAGGCATAAGCCCGGGCTTTGGGGCCATAGCCATCGTCTTCCACTTCTTTTTTGTAGAGCCAATGGGCGGCGATGCCGCTTTCCGCCACCCGGTGCATATCGCGGGTTCGGATTTGCACCTCCACGGGTAATCCGTAAGGCCCCACCAATACCGTATGCAATGACTGATAGCCATTGTCCTTGGGCAAGGCGATGTAATCCTTGAAACGGCCAGGAATGGGTTTGTACAACCCGTGCATCAATCCCAACACCCGGTAGCATTCATCCACGCTCTCGGTAATGATGCGCACTGCATACACGTCGAACACTTGGTTGAAAGTCAATCCCTTGGTCCGCATCTTGTTGTAGATGCTATAGATATGCTTTTCCCGGCTGTTGACCTCGCAGGACAATCCAGCTTCGCGTAAACGATTGCGGATCGCCTCTTCGATGTTACCGATAACCTCCTTGCGGTTGCCCCGGGCCCGTTTTACCGCCTGATTCAAGGCCCGGTAACGCAAGGGATACATGGCATTCATCGCCAGCTCTTCCAGCTCCAGACGAATCCGGTTCATCCCCAGACGATTGGCCAAGGGGGCGTAAATATCCAGGGTTTCCCGGGCGATCCGGCGGCGGCGGTCGGCTGGCATGGGGCCCAAAGTGCGCATATTGTGCAAGCGGTCCGCCAGTTTGACCAGAATGACCCGCAAATCGTTGGCCATGGCCAGCATCATTTTGCGGATGCTTTCGGCCTGCGCTTCCATTTTGGATTTGCAATCGAGCCGGGTCAGTTTGGTGACGCCATCCACCAAATCCGCCACCTCGTCCCCGAACAACTCCCGCAATTGTTCCTTGGTGGTGGGCGTGTCTTCAATCACGTCATGCAGAATAGCCGCCACGATTCCGTTGACATCCATGCGCATTTCCTGCGCCAGAATGAGCGCCACTTCAATGGGATGGCAGATATAAGGCTCGCCGCTGAGGCGGAACTGGTCGGCGTGGGCCTCATCCGCGAAATGGTAGGCTTGATAAATTGACTCAATATGGGATGGCTCAAGGTAGCTCCCCACCTCCCCTATCAATTGGCCCATGAGAAGATCTTGGGGGCGGTCCAGTTTTGGAGCTAACTCTGCCATTTCGACAACCTACTGGCTTGGGGCTTCTTCCGTGGCCTCCACTGCCATTGCCGGGGGAATGCCGCCATCCATATCCACTTCCCTCAGTTTACCGATATCCAATTTTCCCGCCGCGATTTCCCGCAGCGCCACCACGGTGGCTTTGTCTTTTCCCCAATCCACCAAAGGCTCCGCGCCCGCCAATAATTGCCGGGCCCGTTTGGTGGCCAATAAAACCAGCTCGAAACGATTCTCCAATTTTTCCAAACAATCTTCTACGGTAATTCGCGCCATGGAAACCTCACTGTTTTGTCTATTGACTCTCTTTGTTGTTTATGTATAGCAAAATTGTTGTAAAAAAGAAAACTTTTTAAATCAACTACCTCTTTGCTCCAATATTTCCACTGCGGGCAGCTTGCGCCCTTCCAAAAATTCCAGGAAAGCGCCCCCGCCCGTGGATTGATAAGAGACCTTGTCGCCAATGCCGAATTTTTCAATCGCCGCCAAGGTATCGCCGCCGCCGGCAATGGAAAAAGCCTTGCTTGCGGCAATTGCTTCGGCCAACACCCGGGTCCCTTCCGCGAATTGGTCAATCTCGAACACTCCCACAGGGCCATTCCAGACTATCGTGCCCGCCTTTTTAATCAAATCCGCATAGTATTTGGCAGTCTCGGGACCGATATCGAGAATCAAATCGTCATTGGCCACTTCATTGACCTTTTTGACGGTTGCTTTGGCATCTTCGGAGAATTCTTTGGCCACCACTACATCTTCCGGAATGGGAATATCCGCGCCCCGAGCTTTGGCTTGTTCCATCAAACGCTTGGCATCGGGGATCAAATCCGGCTCATAGAGGGACTTGCCCACCGGGAAACCCGCGGCGGCAATGAAAGTGTTGGCAATACCGCCCCCCACAATCAGTTGATCCACTTTCTGGGCCAAAGTTTCCAAAACCTTAAGCTTGGTGGACACCTTGGAGCCTCCGACGATGGCCAATAACGGCCGGTCCGGGTTTTGCAAGGCCTTGCCCAAGGCTTCCAATTCCTGAGCCAGAAGCAAGCCGGCGCAAACTTCGGGCGCGAATTGCGCCACCGCATAGGTGGAGGCTTGAGCCCGGTGGGCGGTGCCAAAAGCATCCATGACGAACACATCGCACAAGGCCGCCATTTTCTTGCCCAATTCGGGATCGTTTTTCTTTTCCCCCTTGAGAAAACGGACATTTTCCAGCAAAACCACTTCTCCAGGTTTTGTCTCCACTCCGTCGATCCAATCCTGGATCAACCTTACCGGCTGGTCCAGCAGTTCCGATAAGCGCCTGGCCACCGGCGCCAGGGAATATTGCGGGTCGTATTCTCCTTCCTTGGGCCGGCCCAGATGGGACATGACCATAACCGCGCGCGCGCCTTGCGCCAGAGCCTGGCGAATGGTGGGCACGCTGGCGCGGATCCGGGTATCGCTGGTCACTTCTCCATCCTTGATGGGCACATTCAAATCGGCCCGGATCAATACCCGTTTACCCTTCAAGTCCAGATCGGTCATTTTTTTGATGGTCATTGCGTATTTTTACCTCTTGCTTTACTTGCTTTAATGGTGTAATTCGTCAAATTGCATGCCTGAAAATGCGACAGTCTTTATTTACCCACAATATAGGGACACCCGTCCTCCACCCCCAAGTATTGGTGGCCATCCGGGCCGCCATAAAACTCCAGGACGGGTTCACGGCACCCCGGGGAGAGAAGACTTGGGACACCTTTGCCCGCACAAATTATTTATTCAGTCAGATCATCAAGCGGGCTCGTTGCCCTTTTTCCATTTCAGGGAACAGCCCATGCTGGGAATTTGCTCCTCGGGCCCTTTGCCGGTCAGGGCGATTTGCTTCATGGCCTCGAACAATTCCCGCCGGGCGCCGGGCACCGGTTCCTTGCGGCTTTCATCCAGCCGTCCCCGGTATTGCAATGCCAGGTCTTTGTTATATCCGAAGAAATCTGGGGTACACACCGCGCCATAGGCCTTGGCAACCTCCTGGGTCTCATCCAGCAAATAAGGGAATGGAAAATTGTGGACCTGGGCAAATTTCTTCATATTTTCGAAGGAATCTTCCGGGTATTCGACGGTATCGTTGGACATAATCGCCACCGAACCGATGCCATATTCCTGAAGTTCCCGGCAAT